>NZ_JBICXQ010000018.1:0-190803 GCF_043200375.1 Streptomyces sp. NPDC048434
ACCGGGACCGCATCCAATAGGGGGGGGGCGCGGCCCTCCCAGGCGCCGCCCGGCCCCGCCCTGGGGTGGGGTGTGGAGTTACAGTCGGGGCCCCCCCACCCCACCACGGTCGTTCGTTCAGTCCCCGGCCCGCACCGCCTCCGGGGCTCCGACGCACTCCCGCAGCGCCCCGATGAGCCGCTCGGCCCGCTGGTCGCCGCGGCCGCCCAGCCGGTTGGCGGTATAGGCGAACCCGACGCCGAACTCATCGTCCCCGAAGGCGAATTGGCCGCCCGCTCCGCTGTGGGCGAAGGAGCGCGGACCGAGCAGGCGGCGGAACGCCGAGTCGACGAGGAAACCGGACCCCCAGCGTGCCCCGAGGTCCGGAAAACCGGACCAAGAGGGCCCACCGGACAGCTGGGTGACCACGTCGGTGACGGTGCCCTCGGACAGCAGTCGCGGCCCGCCGTCCACGCCCGTCGCGACCGCCGCGTACAGGGTCGCCAGGCTGCGCGCCGACGAGACCGCGCCCGCACCGGGGAATTCGGCGGTCAGCAGGGCGGGGGAGTTGTAGCCGTGCGGATCGTCGAGTCCGGGGAAGGGCAGGACGCCGTTCATCGTCAGGGCCCGCATGGGCAGCAGATCGGCGCTCGGCAACGGGGGCCGGGCCTCCGCCTCGACGAGGCGGGCCAGCCGCGGCACCTCCTCCTGCGGCATCCCGATCCAGGTGCGCAGCCCCAGTGCGTCGCCGACGGCCGCCCGGAAGGAGGCGCCGGGCGTGCGGCCGGTCAGGCGCCGGATCACCTCGCCGATGATGAAGCCGAAGGCGTGGGCGTGGTACTCGTGCGCGGTCCCGGGCTCCCAGAGGGGCTTCTGCTCCTCCAGGGCGCGGATCACCGGCGTCCAGGCGGTCAGTTCCTCGAACGTCAACTTCCGCTCGACGAGCGGGATTCCGGCGGTGTGGGCGAGCACCATCCGGGTGGTGATCCCCTCCTTGCCGTGCTGCGCGAACTCCGGCCAGTAGTCGGCCACCGGGGCGTCGAGATCCAGCCGCCCGTCCTGCGCGAGCAGATGGGCCAGGGTGCTGACGACAACCTTGGCGAGGGACATGACGGGAAGGACGGTGTCCTCCTCCCACGCCCGCCCGGTCCGGTCATCGGCGATACCGCCCCACAGGTCGACGACCTTGCGTCCGTCCTTGAACACGGCTGCTGCGGCACCGAGTTCACCGCGCTCGGCGAAGTTCCGGGCGAATTCGTCGGCGAAGGCTCCGAACCCCTCGTCGGCCCATCCGTGGTACGGCATCCGGTGCTTCCTCTCAACGGCCCCATCGACCCCCCGTGGGCCGTCGGCCGGGTCACCTTACGTACGGGGCCGCCCGGACTCGACCGAATATCCGGCGCACGGAGGAATCCGGCCACCCGGCCGCGACGGCCGAAACCGGTTTCCCCCCAACCGGCCCCCGGCTACGCACAGTTGTCATCTGCGGTCTGGATTCACGCGGCGTAATCGGGGAAGTCACTACTTCGCACGGCTATTCGCCCGGCACCGGGTTCCAGGGAGCCCCAGCCGCCCGATTCCGCGGACTGACGGCCGTGTTCCCGACTACGGTCCCACCCTCCCTGTCTGCGCACGCATCGTGAAGGCCATGAGGTAAAGCGATGTCGGAATACCTTTCGGTCGCCCGCCGGATGTGGCACCTGCTGGAGCCGCTGCACGCCACGCTGTACTTCGCCCCCGAGGCCCGCCAGGTCGCCGCCGACCTCGGCCATGACGTGTCCTCCCGCTGGCCCAGCTATTTCGCCTGGCGTACGGCTCCGCTGGGCGCCGCCGGACCCGAGTTGGTGGCCGCGACGTACTACACCTTCAGCCCGCGGATGATCGCCCGGTACCTCCCGCAGATCTGGACCGTCGCGGACCCGGCCAAAGTCCTGGACGCGCGGCTGCTGGCCATGGACCGTGCGCTGACGGCCCTGACCGACGGCCGGCTGAGTGCCGCGCAGCTCGCCGAGGCGGCCCGGCTCGCCCGCCAGGCCGCCGAGAACGCCGGCCCCGCCGCCCGCCCGCTCGCCGCCGCCAACCGCGATCTGCCCTGGCCGGACGCGCCGCATCTGGTGCTCTGGCAGGCCGCGACGGTCCTTCGCGAACACCGCGGCGACGGCCATCTGGCGGCCCTGCTGACCTGTGGGCTCGACCCGTGCGAGGCCCTGGTGTCGTTCGCCGCGATCGGCGCCGCGCCGGCCGCCGACTTCGTGGGGCGCGGCTGGAGCGCCCAGGAGTGGAGCGACGCCCGGCACCGCCTCGCCGCCCGTGGCTGGATCGCTCCGGACGGCACCGCGACCGAGCGCGCCCGCAAGGAACGCGACGCGATCGAGCGGACGACGGACCGGCTGGCGGCCGGCCCGTGGCGGGCGCTGGGCCACTCCCGCGCCGAACGGCTGGCGCAGCTGCTCACTCCGGTCCTCGGCGCGGTTTTCGAGGCCGGATATCTGCCCCGGCACAGCACGCTGGGAATCGGGAAGGTGAAGGTCGGCTACCCGTAGCGCGCGCCCTGCCCGTGGAAGTGGGTCCCCGCGGGGCAGCCCCGGGGCAGCACCCTCGCGTACGGGCCCGCCCCGGGCCTGCTCAACTCGCGCGCCGGCCCCGGGTCTCGCCCAGCGCCCGCACCACATCGCCGTAGGTCACCCCGTGATCGGCGAGCACCGCCGCGGCCGGTCCGGGCCTGGCGGCCAGCGCCATCAGCAGATGCTCGTCGCCGAGGTGCCGCTCGCCGCGGCCGACGGCGATCCGCAGGGCACCCTCCAGCACGGACTTCGCCTCCGCGGTGAACGGCCGGCGCATCCGCTTCCGGCGCCCGGCCCGCCCGTCGGCGGCCAGCGCGCCCGCCCCGTGCGCCTGCTCCACCCGCGCCACGACCGCATCGATATCGATCCCGAGCCCGGCCAGCGCGGCCGCGTCGGCCGTGGACACCCCGCCGCGGCGGCGTGCCGCCGCGAGGGCGTCCGCCACCGACTCCCGCCGTTCGTGGACACCGAGTGCGGCGAGCACCCCGGCGGCCGGCGAGTCCGTACGGTCCAGCAGCGCGAGCAGCAGCTCCGGTTCGCCGACCGTGCCACTGCCCGTACGGTCCGCCTGTTCCGCCGCGCCGCGCACCACCGCGCGCGCCTCGGCCGTGAACTTCTCGAACATCAGCGCCTCCCGTGCTTCTTGTGCACTGCCTGCCTGCTGACACCCAGCTCCGCCGCGATCTCCTGCCACGACCAGCCCTTCGCGCGGGCGCTGCGCACCTGCACCGCTTCGAGCTGCTCCAGCAGCCGACGGAGCGCGGCCACGGCGCGGAGCCCGACTCCGGGGTCCCGGTCGCCGGCCCGCTCGGCGAGATCCGTTGCTTCGGTCATAGCCGTCAATTTACGTTGACACTCGCCAGGCGTCAACCATCATTGACACACGACCCCGGCTTCCCGCACTCCCGCTGACCTTGACCACGCTCGATGAGCGGTTTCCGCGGCGGCCGCCTGCCCGCCGAGCCGCGCTACCGCCTGCACGCGCCCTGGTGAACCTCCCCGCCGCGGCCGCCGGCTCCGCCTCCGCAGGCGGGCGGCACCTCTACGGACGGGCAGGAGCGGCGGCGGACAGGGCGATCACCGCCGCGGTGCCGTCCGTCCACAATCCGACGGCGGCCGCGTCCGGCGCCGTCAGCAGCGCCGCGTCGAACCGCTCCAACTGCGCCTGATGCCCGCCGGGTGCCCCGAGCCGGGTGCGCCCCTCGACCGCCACCACCAAAACCTCGTCCGGACCGGCCGCGCCGTCAGCGCTGCCGTCGGCCGGCCGCACCGCCCGGCTGCCCCGCACCATCTCCACCGTCGCCGCCGCCCGCCCCTCCCGGAGCATCACATTGAGGTTGACCACGGGGCCGTCCAGCAGCCGGGAGTCGGTGGCCGCCCCGCCGGGGAAGGCGAACGGGCGGTAGCGCTCGGGGAGGAGCTGCGGGGTGCCGTCCACCGTCAGCTCCAGCCCGGCGCCGTCGACGACGGTGAGGATCCGCCGGACGCCGGGCAGCGGCGAGTACGGCCCGTCCCGGGTGACGTCCGCCAGGCTGACCCGCCAGGCGAAGGTGTCCCAGCCGGCGCCCGGCGGCTGGACGGCGACCTCCCGGGTCACCCCGCCGCCGTTGCTCCACGGCGCGGCGGCGCGCCCCTCCGCCCGCAGGATCCGCACGCTTCGCGGCCCTCCTTACCGAATCGTCCGCACGCCGCACAGCATGGACATCACGCCAGGCGTCACACCGTAAGCACGACCTTGCCGAACAGCTCGCCGGCCGCCATCTTCGTGAACCCCTCACGCGCCCGGTCCAGCGGCAGCGTCGAGTCGATGACCGGCCGGATGCCCTTGGCCGCGCAGAAGCTGAGCAGCGACGCCAGCTCCTCCTTGCTGCCCATCGTGGAGCCGACGATCTTCAGCTCCAGGAAGAAGATCCGGTTGAGCTCCCCGCTCTTCGGGGTGAAGCCGCTGGTGGCGCCCGAGATGACCAGGGTGCCGCCGGGGCGCAGCGACTTGATGGAGTGCGACCAGGTGGCGGCGCCCACCGTCTCGATCACCGCGTCCACCCGCTGCGGCAGCCGCTCGCCGGTCGCGAACACCGCCTCGGCGCCCAGCTCCAGCGCGCGCTTGCGCTTGGCCTCGTCCCGGCTGGTGGCGAAGACACGCAGCCCCGCGGCGGCACCCAGCACGATGGCGGCGGTCGCGACGCCACCGCCGGCGCCCTGCACCAGCACGCTGTCCCCGGGCCGTACGCCCGCGTTGGTGAACAGCATCCGGTACGCGGTCAGCCAGGCGGTCGGCAGACAGGCCGCCTCCTCGAAGGAGAGCTCCTTCGGCTTGGGCAGCACGTTCCAGGAGGGGACGGTGACCTGCTCCGCGAACGTGCCCTGGTAGCGCTCGGTGAGGATGGAGGGCTTCTCCCTGGGGCCGACACCGTGGCCGGTCTGCCCGATGACGGAGTGCAGGACGACCTCGTTGCCGTCCGCGTCCACTCCGGCGGCGTCGCAGCCGAGGATCATCGGCAGGCTGTCCTCGGTGATCCCCACCCCGCGCAGCGACCACAGGTCGTGGTGGTTGAGGGAGGCGGCCTTGACGTTGACGGTCGTCCAGCCGGGGCGTGCGTCGGGGGCCGGCCGCTCCCCCAATTCGAGGCCGTTCAGCGGCTGGTCACGGTCGATGCGGGCGGCATAGGCAGCAAACATGATCCCAACGTAGGCCGCGGCCGGGCGCCGCGGTACCGGGCAGGGGTGTGACACGCACCGCGCCGCCCCGGCTGCCCCGGCCACCACAACGGGCCGGGCCCGCACCTGTGTGGGGTGCGGGCCCGGCCCGTTGGCGTACGACACCTGTGGCGGTGCGGTCAGCGGCGCGCCACACCCTCGGCGCGGGCGGCGGCCGCGACGGCGGCGGTGACGGCCGGTGCGACCCGCTCGTCGAACGGCGAGGGGATGACCCGGTCGGCGCTGAGTTCATCGGCGACGACGGCGGCCAGCGCCTCGGCGGCGGCGAGCTTCATACCCTCCGTGATCCGGGTGGCCCGCACCTGCATGGCACCGGCGAAGATGCCCGGGAAGGCCAGCACGTTGTTGATCTGGTTGGGGAAGTCGCTGCGCCCGGTGGCGACCACGGCCGCGTACTTGTGCGCGACCTCCGGGTGGATCTCCGGGGTGGGGTTGGCCATCGCGAAGATCAGCGAGTCCTTCGCCATCTTGGCCACCGCCGCTTCCGGCACCGTGCCGCCGGAGACACCGATGAAGACATCCGCGCCGTCCAGCGCGTCCTCCAGCGAGCCCGTCAGCCGGCCCTTGTTGGTGAAGCCGGCCACCTCGCGCTTGACGTCCGTGAGGTCACCGCGGTCGGTGGAGACCACGCCCTTGCGGTCGCAGACCGCGACATCGCCGATGCCCGCCTCGATGAGGATCTTGGCGATGGCGACCCCGGCCGCGCCGGCACCCGAGATGACCGCGCGAAGCTGGCCGAGCGACCGGTCGGTGAGCTTGGCGGCGTTGCGCAGCGCGGCCAGCGTGACGACGGCGGTGCCGTGCTGGTCGTCGTGGAAGACCGGGATGTCCAGCCGCTCCTGGAGCCGGCGCTCGATCTCGAAGCACCGGGGCGCCGAGATGTCCTCCAGATTGACGCCGCCGAAGGACGGGGCCATCCGGACGACGGTCTCGATGATCTCGTCGGTGTCGGTGGTGGCGAGCGCGATCGGCACCGCGTCGACGCCGCCGAACTGCTTGAAGAGGATGGCCTTGCCCTCCATCACGGGGAGCGAGGCCTCCGGGCCGATGTCGCCGAGGCCCAGCACCGCGGTGCCGTCCGTGACCACGGCGACGACCTGGGACTTCCAGGTGTAGTCGTAGACGAGCTCGGGCTGCTCGGCGATGGCGCTGCACACCTTGGCGACACCCGGTGTGTACGCGAGGGACAGGTCGTCCTTGTTGCGGACCGGCACGGTCGCCTGGATGGCCATTTTGCCGCCACGATGCAACGCGAAGGCCGGGTCGAAGGCGTCGGGGGCACTGCCCGCGCCCGCACCGGTATTGCTGTCGCTGCGAGGATTGACGATCTCCGCTGCCACTTGTCTTACCCCTTTAATCGTAAATCTGCTGAGGGTGGCCACTCCCTGGTTGAGGGGTGGGCGGGCACCGCGTCCGCGCCGTGCGCGGCAGATGGCCGCCGCGCGCGGGGAGGTACGGACGCCGGGCGCGCCGCACACGCGCCCTGAGCCCCGGATGAGGGGTGTAACGAACCTTTCTACCCGACGGGCGCGCGCCCCGACGAGTCAGATTCCTTACCCTCGGCTCCAGAGTTCCGACATTAACCGCGAAATACACAAAAAACTCAGAAGAGCCATCCCTCTCCGTTCCGGATTCCGAGACGCCGGAGAGAGCCAGGGGGCCCATGACATCCACGGAAGCGAAGGCTCCCCTTGCGACACAAGGGCGCCACCTCGTCTTCTCCGTCCGTTATCCGATTTTGACCATTACGACAGTCCGCATAGCGGAGTCCGGATGACAGGATTCCGTCACCAACCGAGGTCGCGACGCTCGAAGGTGTGCCCCCGGCCATTTGTCACGTCGGCTTCTCGATCCGCAGGAGGATCAGCATGACCGCAAGCACCACCCGTCGCCCGGCCGTCGGCAGGTCACGCACAGCCGTGGCCGCGACGGCCGCGGTCGCCGCCTCGCTGTTGCTGCTCAGCGCCTGCGGCGACCAGACGGACGCGGCCATCGCCAAGCGCGACGCGAAGAAGAACCGCAACGTCAATGCGCCGCTGTTCAAGAAGCTGCCCAAGGACGTCCAGGAAAAGGCCCTGCTCCAGGTCGGCTCGGACATCACCTACAAGCCGGTGGAATTCCGCTCCAACGGCAAGGTCGAGGGCATCGACCCGGATCTCGCGGAGGCGATGAGCAAGGAGCTGGGCATCAAGCTCAACTTCAACAACGCCACCTTCGACACCCTCATGGGCGGCCTGAAGTCCAAGCGCTACGACATCGCGATGTCGGCGATGACGGACACCAAGGAGCGCCAGGAGGGCATCGACAGCAACACCGGCAAGAAGATCGGCCAGGGTGTCGACTTCATCGACTACCTCAACGTCGGCGTCTCGCTCTACACCCAGAAGGGCAAGACCAACGGCATCGACGGCTGGGAGACGCTGTGCGGCAAGAAGATCGCCGTGCAGCGCGGCACCGTCTCGCACGACCTGGCCAAGGACAAGTCGAAGGCCTGTGAGAAGAACGGCGAGCAGCCGATCTCGATCGAGGCGTTCGACAACGACTCCGAGGCCCAGACCCGGCTGCGCACCGGTGGTGTGGACGCCGTCTCCAGCGACTACCCGGTCGCGGCGTATGCGGTGAAGGTCTCCGGTCACGGCAAGGATTTCCAGATGGTCGGCGGCGCGCCGCTCAAGGCGGCCCCGTACGGCATCGCGATCCCCAAGGGCAAGGAGCAGCTGCGTGACGCGCTCCGGGCCGCGGTGGAACTCGCGATCAAGAACGGCTCGTACGCCAAGGTCCTGGACAAGTGGGACGTCAAGGATGCCGCGGTCAAGAAGGTGCAGCTCAATGGCGGCTCCTGAGTCACCGGAAACCGTCCCCTCCGCTCCGCGCACCTCCCGCCGAACGCTGAAAGGCAACACCCGTGCCAGTTGACGTCGACAAGTCGGCCCAGCCGCCGGCGGACGCTCCGCCGCCCCAGCCCGAGCCGATCAAGGCCATCCCGGTCCGCCATTACGGCCGCTGGGTGGCGGCGATCGTCGTCATCGGACTGATCGCCCTGCTCGGCCGGGCCTTCGCCTCCGGGAACGTCAACTGGGACGCCATCCCTCAGTACATGTTCAACGCGGACATCCTCAAGGGCCTGCGCAACACCCTGCTGATCACCGTGCTCTCGATGATCATCGGCATCGTGCTGGGTGTGATCCTGGCCGTGATGCGCCAGTCCAAGAACCCGGTCACCTCGACGGTCGCGTGGTTCTACGTCTGGTTCTTCCGCGGTACGCCGGTCTACGTCCAGCTGTTCCTGTGGTTCAACCTGGGCCTCGTCTTCCAGTACATCGACATCATGCCGATCTACAAGGACGAGTGGTCGGACTTCATGACCCCGTTCCTGTGCGCGCTGCTGGGCCTCGGCCTCAACGAGGCGGCGTACATGGCGGAGATCTGCCGGGCCGGCCTCAACGCCGTCGACGAGGGCCAGACCGAGGCGGCGCACGCGCTGGGCATGAGCCACGCCAGGACGCTGCGCCGGATCATCGTGCCCCAGGCGATGCGGGTGATCGTGCCGCCGACCGGCAACGAGGTCATCAACATGCTCAAGACCTCCTCCCTGGTCATCGCCGTCCAGTACTACGATTTGCTGCAGGCCGCACAGAACGTCGGACGGGACTCCGGTGTCGTGGTGGAGATGCTGATCCTCGCCGCCGCCTGGTACCTGATCGCCACCACGGTGCTGAGCATCGGCCAGTACTACCTCGAGCGCTACTACGCCCGCGGCTCCAGCCGCCAGCTGCCGCTCACCCCGCTCCAGAAAGCCAAGGCGAAGCTGTCCGGTGGCTTCAACCGCCCCGGAGGTGTCGGATGACCAGCAAGATCACGACGAGCAAGCCGACCGCCGGCGCGAGCGGCGGCCCGATGGTCAAGGCCGAGGGCGTCCACAAGTCCTTCGGTGCGGCCCACATCCTCAAGGGCATCGACCTGGAGGTCGCGCCCCAGGAGGTCTTCTGCCTGATCGGCCCGTCCGGCTCCGGCAAGTCGACCTTCCTCCGCTGCATCAACCACCTGGAGAAGGTCAACGCCGGACGGCTGTCCGTCGACGGCGAACTGGTCGGCTACCGCGAGCACCACGGCAAGCTCTACGAGCTGCGCGACCGCGAGGTCGCCGCCCGCCGCCGCGATATCGGCATGGTCTTCCAGCGCTTCAACCTCTTCCCGCACATGACCGCGGTGGAGAACATCATGGAGGCGCCGATCCAGGTCAAGGGCGAGTCGAAGTCCGCCGCCCGGGAGCGGGCGGTCAAGCTCCTGGACCGCGTCGGGCTGTCCGACAAGGCCGCGAGCTACCCCTCGCAGCTCTCCGGCGGCCAGCAGCAGCGCGTCGCCATCGCCCGTGCGCTGGCGATGGAGCCCAAGCTGATGCTCTTCGACGAGCCGACCTCGGCCCTGGACCCGGAGCTGGTCGGTGACGTCCTGGACGTCATGAAGGACCTGGCGGCGGACGGTATGACGATGATCGTCGTGACCCATGAGATGGGCTTCGCCCGTGAGGTCGGCGACTCGCTGGTCTTCATGGACGACGGTGTGGTCGTCGAATCCGGCCACCCGCGCGAGGTGCTCGGCAATCCGCAGCACGAGCGGACGAAGTCGTTCCTGTCGAAGGTGCTGTAGTCGAAGGTGCTGTAGGAGCGCGACGGCCCGGTACCGGGCGCGGTGGCTCCGGCCGGTTCCGCACCGCCGGATGCCACCGCGGGCATGGCCCGCCGTCGCGGCGGAAGCCTTGGTCCGCGGCGGGACTTGCTCCCTCGGGAGGAAGTCCCGCCGCGGTCTTTTCGCCCCGTCCGACGGCGCAGCGGCTCGTCATGGCCCTACTTCAGGCCCAGCACCAGCGCGTCCGTGGGCGACGCCCATACCGGCCGGGCCTCCGCAAATCCCGATTCGCGCAGGACGGCCGCGTGCCATGCCGCCGAGGGGGTGTCGCCGTCGGCGTGCTCGCCGTAGATCTCGAAGCGCTCGGCGGTCGGCCCGGCCAGCCGCGGGTCGGCGGCCGCCAGCTGCCACCAGTCGGCCCAGCCGACGGCGCCGGCCGCCTTCGCCGCGTCCATCCGCGCATGCCGGAAGGCCCGCTCGGCGGCGTTGATCCGCGGGGTGGCCTCCTCGGGCATGTGGTCGGCGTTCATGAAGACCCCGCCGTCCCGCACCAGGGTGCCGAGCTGCCCGTACAGACCGCGGAGGTCCTCGGTGTGCAGCCAGTGGAGCGCGGTGGCGGTGAGCACCGCGTCGTACGAGTCGTGCGGCAGCCTGTCCGTCCAGCCCGGATCCTTCAGATCGGCTCGTACGAAGCGGACCCGGCGCTCGCCGGCGAAGTACCCTTCCGCGATGGCCAGCAGCGCGGGATCCAGATCGACGCCCACACTCTCGGCCTTGGGGAACCGCTTCAGCAGCCGGTCGGAGATACTTCCCGTACCGCAGGCGAGGTCCAGTACCCGGGGCTCGGGACCCACCAGCGCCTCGACCATGTCCAGCATCACCCGGAACCGCTCCTCGCGGTCGGGGAGGTACCACTCCTGCTGGCGGTCCCAACTGTTCTGCCACGCCTGCCAATCGGCGCCGACGACGGTCTCGGTCATCGCTTCCCCTTCAGGCCGTAATACCCTCGTAGTAACAACACCCATTACTTCGCTCAAGCACTCCGCACCTTAGCCCCCGCCCGTAAGGACTACAAGTGGAACTGGCCTATTACTCGGACTATGCCGTGCGACTGGTCAACACCGAGCAGCCCGAGCGCGGCAGCGACAGCCTCACCTCGGTCGAGGCGGTCCGCGAACTCTTCGGCCCGGCGCAGCAGGTCGCCCGGCGCGCGACCGACAGCGACGTCACCAGGCTGCGCACGGTCCGCGCCCGGCTGCGCGCCGTGTTCGAGGCCGCCGACACCGGCGACGAGGTGCTGGCCGTGGACCTCCTCAACGCCCTGATGATGGAGTTCCCCGTCAGCCCGCAGATCTCCGGCCATGAATACCGGGACGACGACGGCCGCCCCGACTGGCATATGCACATCGCCGACCACGCCGCCAACGCGACCGCGAGCTTCGCCGCGACCGCCTGTATGGGCCTGGCGTTCCACCTCACCGACCTGGGTGTGGACCGGCTGGGCATCTGCGAGGCGCGGCCCTGCCGCAACGCCTACCTGGACACCTCGACCAACCGCTCCCGGCGCTACTGCTCCGACCGCTGCGCCACCCGCGCCAATGTCGCCGCCTACCGCGCCCGCAAGCGCCTGGAGAGCGAGCGCTCGGCCCTTACCGGCCGGACCGCCGACAGCGCCCAGGACAGCACCCCGGTGACCGAGCGCTGAATCCCCTTCGGCGGCCGCACCCGCACCCGGGCGCGGGCAATGACCAGTTCGTCGGGAACCACACCGAATTCCCGGCTGTCGTTCTCGACGAACGGATTGTCCCCCCGGACCCACCAGCCGCCGTCGCGCCGCTGCACGGCCCGCTTGACGATCAGCAGATCCTGCCGGAACGGGTGCCGCAGCACGACGACGTCGCCGGGCCGCACCGCCGCCCCGTACTGCACCACCAGCTGATCACCGGGCTGCAGCGTCGGCACCATCGACGGGTTGTAGACCTCGGCCAGCCCGAACGCACGGAGGAACCCGCCCCGCTCGTGCCCCGTATCCGCGTCCTCACCCTGCTCCGGCCCGCGCTCATGCACTCGCTCCGGCATCCCGTACCTCCCGGCCCAGCCCCGGTCCGACCCGCTCACCGGTTCATCCTCCATCAGTCCCACCTTGGCACTGGACTTTTGCCCTAAGACCCCCGGGCCGACCAAGAAAAGCCTTCCCGCACCGAGTAATCTCGCACCTGAGAAGACGATCACGAGGAAGGACTGAACATGCTTTCGCGCCTGTTCGCCCCCAAGGTGAAGGTCAGCGCCCACTGCGACCTGCCCTGCGGCGTGTACGACCCGGCCCAGGCCCGCATCGAAGCCGAGTCCGTCAAGGCCGTCCAGGAGAAGTACCAGGCCAACGAGGACGCGGACTTCCGCACTCGCGCCGTCCTGATCAAGGAGCAGCGCGCCGAGCTGGCCAAGCACCACGTCTCGGTGCTGTGGAGCGACTACTTCAAGCCGCCGCACTTCGAGAAGTACCCGGAGCTGCACCAGCTGGTCAACGACACCCTCAAGGCCCTCAGCGCCGCCAAGGGTTCCAACGACCCGGCCACCGGTCAGAAGGCCCTGGACTACATCGCCCAGATCGACAAGATCTTCTGGGAGACGAAGAAGGCCTGATCTTGACCTAGGCGGTCTGACCTGCACTTTCGCGGGTCACTTCGCCTACCTGTCCGCACCCGGTCCGCATGCCGCCAAGTACGGCGTCCATGACGGAGCGGGTGCGGTCTTCTTCGCCCGGCCACAGATGCGCGTAGATCCGCAGGGTGATGACCGCGGACGCGTGCCCAAGGATGAGCTGGACCTGCTTGACGCTCGCCCCGCCGGCGATGAGTGCGGAGGCCTAGAAGTGCCGCAGGTCGTGGGTCACCATGTGCGGCAGGGCGACGGGCTTGCGGCCCTCCTGGACTGCCGCGTCGTTCTCGACTGCTCCTTTGTGAAGAGCCATTCCCTCGACGGCCGCGCGGCGAGATGCGCGAGGAGCGCATCGGTGACGACCTCGCCTACCGGGACCGTACGCCGCGACATTGCGCACACTGCCAGGCCCGAGTTGCTCGGAGAGGGATGTGCGTCCGAGGACGCCATCGCGTAGGTGCCGAGCGCGGGTATCAAATGCACCCGCAGGGCGTTATCCGTGATGCGGGTGCCCGCCTCACCGGCGATCTGCTCGCCCTCCCACTTCGTTGCGTACTTCTCGAAGGAAATCCTTCCGGCGCGCGGGTCGACGTACAGCCCGGTGACCATGCTGGTCGTGACCTCGTCGAGCTCGGCGAGGCGAACGTGGTCGACAGTCCGGAGGACGATCCGGTCCGCCCGCTGTCGGAAGCCATCGAGGCACACGCCAAGGCGCTGAACCGGATCGGCACCAACCTGAAACCAGATCACGGGCGCCATCCACTCCGGCGCCGTACCCGAGGGCACCGAGGCGGTCCTCCCCCGAGTCGAGCAGGCCGCCGAGGCCGGTCACGAGCTGATGGACCAAGGGGCCGGCCATGGTGCCTGACATCTCCACCGGTTCCCACACCATCGGCCTGGTCAACTACCTCTTCGGTCCGGGACGACGCGACGAACACACCGACGCCCATATCGTCGCCGCCTGGGACATGGCCGGAGCGCTCCGCGCCGCCTCACGCAGCGTCGGCTCCACAGGGCGCACCCGGCGTACCGCTCACCACAGCACACAGCTCTCCGGCCCAGGCCAGGGTCGCGGCCAAGTCCTCGGCTCGCATCCCGACATGGGAATCCGGCTGGACAAGAAGGGTTGCCGGGCCGCAGGAGGTGCGTTCCGCCGCCCACGCGTGGTCAAGGATGGTGAAGTCGTCGTCGATCCAGATAGCGGGTGTGTCCCCCAGCCAAGTGTCGACGTGGTCGCGCTTCCACAGGTAGCCGTTGGGGTGGCTGGTGGTGATCTGCGGGCGCGGCAGATCGACGTACGGCAGGGGCGGGAGGCCGAGGAGCGGCCCGATCAGGGTGGTGGCGTCCTGACGCCAGCTGGTGCACCAGACCGGGTTGACCAGGCCGCTGCGGATCACGTCCATGAGCAGGGGCCCGTGGGCAGGGTTGAGCCAAATCGTGACCGGGTGGTCGGCGGTGCGGCCGGCGGGGACGACATCGTGGCGGGCGTGAGTCGGCGGGGTGGTCCCGTCGGCAGCGGGGAAGGGTATGAGGATGCCGTCGATGTCGAGGAGCAGGTAGGGCAGGCGCATCGGTTCCTCCGTAGGGAGCCGTGGGCGGGGTCAGAGTTTGCACGCGCTGACCAGCAAGGTGGTGGGGGTGGTGCGGGCGTCGTGGAACTCGCGGGCCGAGGTGAGGCGGAGGCCCGCCCGAGTGAGGTGCTTGTCCCAGCGTTCAGCGTCGAAGTCCCAGCGGGCGATGGGAAGTCGGGTGGAGTCGGGGAGGGTGACGAAGTCGCGGCCGGGGCGGTCATCGCTGGCGGGGCGCCGGTTGCCGCACTGGGGGTGCGGGACGGAGAAGGCGAGGGTGCAGCCGGGCTTGAGGCGCTGCGCGATGGCCGGGAGGAGGAGCTCGGGGGCAACGAGGCCGATGGCGCCGAAGACCGAGTAGATCGCGTCGAATTGTTCGTCGGACGCCTGCAGGTAGTGGAGTGCGTGTCCGGCGACGAAGGTGAGGTTGTTCAGCCGTCCGTAGTGGGAGCGGGCCCGGCGGATCTGAAGGCCGACGAGGTCGACGCCGATGACATGGACACCGTGGCGGGTGGCGAGGCATGCGGCGTTGTGACCAGGCCCGCAACCGAGTTCCACAACACGCTTTCGGCGCAGGTCCGGGCCGAGGATCTCGGTGCCGGGGCCGCTGCCGGGCCGTGTGGTCCACTCCACCCGAGCGGGCACGGCCAGTGGCTCAGCAGGTCCGGCCGCGGTGCGTTGCAGCGCGTGGGCGTACCAGGGAGAAGCCTGGGCGAGCACCTAGACCTCCAGGAGGTGGAGGACATCGGTGAGGTGGCGGCGTACGACCTTGATGTAGGCGGGGTCGGTGGCTGGGTCGTTGATCCAGCGGATGGACTGCTCCATGAACCACTCGACGGCCCACATTCGGTGCCAGCCCAGCGCCCATTTTTCAGCAGGAAGCCCACCGCGCTCGGCGAGCACATCGGGGGTTCCGCCTTCGGTGACGTACGACTCCAGGAAGACGCGCAGGCGTACCGGGTCGGGGGTGTCCAGGGTGCCGTGGTAGCTCGCCAGGTCGAGCAGGCCGGGGCCTGTGAAGGCCCGGGCGAAGTCCAGGAGCCGCCAGCCGCGCCGGCCGATGTGGAGGCTAGTGGGGTGGAACTCGGAGTGCACCCAGCCAAACGGGGCGAGTGTGGCTCCGGCCGCGCGGGCCTCGGCGACGTGGGCGATCTGGTCGAGGGCGTGCTCGATGTCGTCGGCGTCCTGCCAGCGCCCCTCCTTGCGAAGCCGGTCGAGATGGTCCAAGGCGCGGTTCGGCAGTACCCGCAGAACCTCCTCGCCGAGGACGGGCAGGGCGGGTGCGGTCGGAGTGTGGTGCAGGACTACCGCTGCGGCGGCTCCATCGAGGTCGTCTGCTTCGCGGACCGGGCTGCCGAGGTCTTCCAGCAGCATTCCGAGCCAGTCGCCCATGCCTGCGGAGGCGTGCACGATGGGCACGGGAACACCGAGCGCGTGTGCCAGTCGGAGGGCCTGGTTCTCACTGTTGAACGGCTTCTTGGCGTACTTGAAGATGCGCGTGGTGCCGTCAGGGAAGGACAGTCGCTCGACACCGGACATGGACCACACCCGGACCTCGGTCCGTGCGGGCTGTGACTGGCCGGTGATGGTGAGCAGGTCCTCCAGGAGTGGGGCGTTGAGGTTCGCGTCCATAAGGGCTCCAGTGCTGTGTCGGCGTCCGGGGCGGGCGCCGAGAGTGGGCCCGCCCCGGAGCCTGGTCGTACGGGGACTACGCGGGATCGATCACGCGGTAGGCGTAGACCTGCTCGATCCATCCCGTCTTGAAGGCCGCGAGGTCGTCGCGGAAGGTGGCCATCGAGGCACCGTAGGGCGCCACTACGCCGCCGGACTGGTCCGGCACGGACTGGCAGCCGTGCACCAGCCGTCCACCGAGCGCGGCGTGGGCCTTGATGGACTCGATGCGGCGATGCTCGTTGAACCAACCACCGTGGTAGACCTCGTCGAGCAGCCCACCCATCTCATCGTGGAGGTCGAAGACCACCGAGGTGGCTGCGGGGAAGAACCAGCACGGGCCGACGTTGGAGATGTGCCCGTCAAGCTCGGCCTTGTTGAGCGCCATGAGCGTGGCCGCCTCGCGGAGCATCCGCAGGTGCTCGGCGGTGATCTGCGGGAGGCCGAGGCCGGCCAGGTGCTCGTCGCGGAAGAGATAGGCGTACACGTTGTAGGCGGTGGCGAGCACGCGGGCGGCGTCCGAGGTGGACTGGGCGTGGGTCTTGATGAACTCCAGCGTGAGCTGCTCGACCGCGCTCTCGGCGGTCTCGTCCACGTGCAGGAGCTGAGTCTTGACCAGCTCCCAGTCGGCAACGCGCCATGTGCTCGACTCGAAGCGGAAGAAATACTCGGCCGGGTCGATGATGATGCGCCGGCCGTCGACGTGGATTCCGGGCAGGCGGCTCCAGCGCTCGTCGAATGCCTCGGGCAGTTCGACCGTGATGGTCATGGTGTCGATGGTGGTCACCGTGTCTCCGTCTCTGATCGGCCGGATTCGGGCACAGGAATGCCCGAACCCGGTTTGGGCGTACGGAACTTCGGGGGCCGTCCGACCGAAGGGGGGAGCCTGGTCACGGTGTCGACCGGGGCCGGGCGGCTGATGATTAGTGAACCCGCGATCACGCACAGTGGGTACGGTGAGGAGCGGTTGAAGCGGTATACGCGGTTTACATCCCCGGACGGGAGGCACTCGTGGCGGCGCAGAGAGAGCCCAACTCCCGCCTGCGCGACACCATCGATGCGGTCGGCTGCACATACGAGGCCCTGGCCAAGGACATCCGACGCGTCGCAGCAGAGAACGGCGAGATCCTCCAGACCAACAAGTCGGCCGTCTCCCACTGGGTGAACAACACCCGCGCCCCCTCCGGGCGAGTAGGCCAGTACCTCGCCGAAGCACTGTCCCGACGAGCGGGACGCACGATCACCCAGACCGAGATCGGCCTCCGCGCGCGCGAAGCCGAACAGCAGGCGGACTCCGACCCCGTCCTCGCTGTCACCGACCTGGGCCGCGCCGACGTCGAGCGCCGCCGCTTCCTCACCATCGCAGCCTTCACCACCGCCGGCGTCGCCATGCCGCTCGGCTACGACCACGAGGCCACCGCCCGCATGCTCCGCGCCCGCACCGGCACGTCCGTGGTCGGGGTGGAGGACGTGGACGTCGTACGGCAGATCACCGTGGCTTTCAGTGCCGCCGACGAACGCCTCGGCGGCGGCCACGGACTGACCACGGTCACCGCGTACCTCGCCGACACCGCCGCACCCATACTGCGGGGCCGATTCGCAAGCGACGAATTACGTAGGGCTGCGTTCGGCGCGGTCGCCGAACTCGCCTACCTCGCAGGGTGGAAGCACCACGACCTCGGCCAGGAGGGCGCCGCCCAGCGCTACTACCAGGTCGGCTACCGGCTCGCCTGCGAAGCCGACCCGCACGGACACGCCGCCTGGATGATGCGCGCCCTCGCCCATCAGGCCCTCAGCCTCAAACAGCCCCACCACTGCGTCGACCTCGCCAAAGCCGCTCTCACCCAAGGCGCCGGCCACATCGACGGCCAAACGGAAGCCCTGCTCCACATCACCCACGCCCGCGCGTACGCAGCCGTCGGCGAAAACCCCCTGGCCGCACGCGCCCTGCTCGCAGCGGAGGACGCTCTCCTACGCGACGACGGGCTACAGCCCACCTACTCCCGCGTGAGCGGCCCCGCCGCCGGCACCGTCGCCAGCCACACCGCCCGCACCCTGACGGACCTCGCCGACCACGTGGGCACCGAGCAGCAACACCGCGACGCCCTCACCCGCTGGGACCCGACGAAGTACAAGCGCGTGCACGCCCTCACCCACGCCGACCTCGGCGACAGCCTCGCCGCCCAGGCCCGCGCCGACGAAGCGGTCGCCGCCTGGACCCAGGCCCTGGTCCTCATGGAGGGCGTGACCTCCGACCGCACCCGCAAGGCGATCACCTCTATCCGCTCAACCCTGGCCATCTACCAGCGCCGCCGCGTCCCAGGCGCCACCGATCTCGCCCGCCGCGCCCGCGAGGCCCTCACCTAACATGCCCAACAACCCGCCCGACGAAGGGAACACCGTGGCCCAGCAGACCGACGACCGCTCCCAAGCCCTCAAGCCAGCGCTCGAATCGATGACTCTGCTCGTCGCGGCCGTCATCGTCCACGACAAGATCACCGACCGCGTCGTCCTCCTCCAGCGCAGTGAGAACGCCAAGTTCGCACAGGGCATGTGGGACCTCCCCGTCGGCAAGAGCGAGCCCGGCGAGCCGATCATCGAGACGGCCGTCCGCGAGCTGTTCGAAGAGACGGGCCTGACCGTGAATCCGGAGGCGCTGAAGGTCGCCCACATCATCCACGGTGCCTGGGGCGTCGAAGCCCCCAACGGCTTCCTCACCGTTGTTTTCGCTGCCCACGACTGGACCGGCGAACCCGAAAACCGCGAACCTCGAAAGCATTCCCAGGTCCGTTGGGTCGACGCCGACTCCATCCCCGAGAACTTCGTGGACACCACAGCAAACGCCGTCCACCGGTACCTCGAGGGAGGCCCAGAGGTCTCCCTCGACGGCTGGCATTAAAGCCGTCCCATGCCCGACGCCACCGCCCCCTTCCTTAACCGACACCGCAAGTAGCTCGAACTCGTCATCGCGAGCACCGAGGGCAGATGAAATGCCGTACCTCGCCGACGACAACGTCCGCTTCCGTATCAAGGAGACCGGCGAGGCCGGCGGGCACGATCGTCACTCCCCACCGCCCATTCACTTCCTCAGCCAGACCCAAGGGGTAAGGATTGAGCAACCGGGTTAGACGTCAGCACACCGTATCCAGGTTCTACCTGAATGGATTCGCAGATAACGCCGGGAGAATTCGCCGAGTTTCACTTCCCGGCGACCCCGCACCCGTTCTTTCAACTGGTGACGCCAGCGTCATTAAGGACTTCTACACAGTAACGCTTCCCGATGGCTCCTTGTCAGACTTCTTCGAGAGATCTTTCAGCAAAATCGAAGGCTCCGCTGCCGAGGCACTGAAACTTATCCTCTCCGGGGCTTGGCCGATCCAAGGTGAGCACCGGAAATCTTTCGCCACGTGGATTGCGCTGCAGCACCTAACGGCAGAGCAGATACGACAGAATCAGAAGAATCATAATGCCGAAATGATCCGGCTCCTCGTCGGAGTCTCCGGGAAAGAGGCGCTGCGCTCACACATTCAGGAGGCCGAGAAGCGGGTTGTTTCTGATGAGGAGCTGGACGTTGAGTGGCGCGACCTGACCAAACCAGGTGGACCCGACATGACCGCAGACGCCAACGACCACATCCGCCTGCTGATGAGTCTTCTACCCGGCACCTCTGCCTACCTCAACGACTGCCAGTGGACGCTGTACAAATTCACCCGACGCTCCATCATTACTTCCGACCATCCAGTTTCACTTGCCGTCGCCCCTGACTATCCCGCATGGCAGGGAGTGGGCATTTTCACAGCCGATCTATTCTTGGTTCCGCTCAGCCGCCGCTGCGCACTCACAATCCAACCGAAAAACCTCCGGAATGCTGTGGAACTCCCTGATTTCACCGTTTCGGGATCGACGAAGATTGCGCGAAGCGTCAACCAGGAAACGGCCATGGGGGCCCGAAGGTACCTATACCAGCATCCCGAGGAATCACCACTTCAAGGAATCCACCTCCCTCAACCTGCGACGGGCGACCAGCCTTCGATGTCCAATACTGAAGAATTTATCCGAGAAGAAGGGCTCTTTAGTAATATTCCGGAAGCAAGCTTGCGGGCCATGTCGGAGACAAGCCCTCCGGGAGATCGGAAAAATGGCATGCCAATCGACGACCTCCCTTGGCCGATCCCTGGACGCCGGCGACCCGGCCCGCGTGTGCGTGGGACGCGGCGCCCCGTCGGATGTCCGCACCCGTTCCGACGCCCTCCGCCAATGGCGGGTGGTGGCGGGACGGGTGCGGTCTTTGTGGGACGGACGTGTGCGTGCGGTCCGGGGGACGACGGCGGGTGACGTTCATGGCGCGGCGGGGCCGCCCCGTCGCCGGCCGTGGCGCAGAGCGCCGGCCGCCATCCCCCTGACCGGCAGCTCGTCCGCCGCGGCGCCGGCCGGGCCGATGCCTCTGGCCGCCGCCGCTCTCCCGTAGCGGTTCGCCAGTGGCACGGACGTGAGGCCGTGGGCGAGGACGCTGAGCAGCACGGTGAGGGCGACCACCGGGACCACCGCCTCGGTGTCGGGGCTCTTGAGCTCCTCGACCGCCAGCAGTCCGAAGATGATCGAGGCCAGTCCGCGGGGCCCGAACCAGCCCACGAACAGCACGGTTTTGGTGTCCAGACCGCTCCAGGCCAGGGACAGCGCCACGGGCACCATACGGATCACCGTGAGGCTCAGTACCGCGTAGACCGCGGTCTGCCAGGTGAGATGGTCGAACACCTCCGGAAGCAGCAGGGCGCCGAAAACCAGCCAGACCAGCACGGAGAGCAGTGCGGCGGACTGCTCGACGTACAGGAGCACCCGATGCGGCGCACCGTGCGCCGATCCGAAGGCCAGGCCGGCGACGAAGGCGGCGACGAAGCCGTTGCCGCCGATCGCGAGCGAAGAGGTGTAGCCGAGGAGTGCCAGGGCCAGGAGGCCCGCACCGGCGAAGTCCTCGCTCGCCCAGCCGTTGCGGAGCGCGGTCCGCAGCAGCCATCCGGCGGCCAGACCGACCACCGCGCCGTACGCCGCACCGACGGCGAGCTGCACCAGGGCATGGTTGGCGGCATCCGGTCCGGCGATGCCCTCGGCCGCGGACACTCCGGCCAGGGCGAGCACCACCAGGGGGGTGGCGATGCCGTCGTTGAGTCCGCTCTCCACATTGATGAGCCGGCGGATCTTCGCGGGCACCACGGGGTTGACCATCATCGTGGCGCCGAGCGCGGCGTCCGTCGGTGCGAGCGCGGCCCCGACGTACAGCGCGGCCCACCCCGAGACACCGGGGAGCAGGACGGCCGCCAGCAGCGTGCCGAGGCCCACGCACAGCGGCAGTCCGATCCCCAGCAGCCGTACATAGAGGCCGAGCTCCGGGCGCAGGGCCCGGAAGGAGAGCCGGGCGGCATCGGTGAAGAGCACCCAGACCAGGGTGATCTCCGCGAGCACCTTGACCGTCTCGTGCGAGAGCGCGAGATCGAGGACCCCGGTGCCCTCGCCCAGCAGAAGTCCCAGCAGTACGAAGGCGGCCGGGGCGGTCAGCTCGAAACGCTCCATCCGCCGCGAGCACAGGCACCACAGGAACAGCAGCAGCAGGATCAGGGAAAAGGTGCCATCCACAGGGGTCTCCAGGGCTCGGCCGCACCGGCTCTCGGGCACCCCCACTCTCGGCCACCACCCCACCGCCCGGCCGCTCCCAAGAGGCCGGGACGGCGGCTTTCACACGGTTGGTCGACGGCCCGCCGCCCCGCGACCGACGGGCCGGCCCCGGCAGCTCGCCACCTGACCAGCCATCAGCAGGACCTGTTGGGGACGGGGGCGCCGGTGCACGGCGGGTGGCCGGATCCCGTTACCTGGGGCGGGGTACCCGGAGGACTGCCACGGTGATCCGCCGTGTGTCGATGCTGCTGACCGGCGGCTGCGTGAGCGCGCGGCCTCCCGGCCCCCGGAGAGCGATCAAGTCCCTCCGCCGGTGGGGAACTCTAGCTCCCCACCGGCAGTGGCCCGTTGTGCCGCACGAGCCAGGTCCGGTAGGCCTCGCTCGCCCAGGCGGTCTCCATGTACGAGGCGGTCAGATCGGCGAACAGGTCGTCGGCGGAGGCGGCGGGGGTGCCGTCCTGGCGGCAGGCCATGAAGAGGCGGACGGCCAGCGGGTCGCCGTACAGCGGGCGGATCGCCATGCCGTGCCGGGGACGGGCGGTCGGCTGGCAGGGGGTGACCACCTCGCCGGCCGTGACGAGATCCACCGTGGTGAGGTAGTCGCCGTGCACGACACGGGGGTTGATACCGGCCGCGGCCCAGATGCGGCGCAGTCCCGCCCATTCGCCGTCCACGGTCGGGTCGACCATCCACTGGTCGTCGGCGAGTTCCGCCACCCGGATGACCGTCCGGGCGGCCGCGCGGTGGGTGTCCGCCACGGCGATGAACTGCGGCTCCCTGGTGACGAGTTCATGCTCCACCAGGCCTTCGGGGACCCGTAGGGGCGCGCCCTCGACCTCGTGGACGAAGGCGGCGTCGAGCTGTCCCGACGCGACCATGTGGAGCAGCGCATTGGCGGACACATCGGTTCTTATCGTGGTGTCGGTATCCGGCAGCCGCACCCGGAGCCGGCGCAGCCACCCAGCGACGGCGGGGCTGTTGGTGCTGCCGATGTGCAGCCGTGAACCCCGGTCGCGGTGCGAGGCCGAGGCGACCTCGTCAATAAGTGCCCGCATTTCGGCCACTATCGGCCGGGCCCGGCACAGGACCGAATGCCCCAGCGGCGTGGGCCGGCTGCCGGTCGGCTCACGGAAGAAGAGCTGGCCGCCGAGGGCTTTCTCGATGCGATGGAGCTGGGTCGTCAGGGAAGGCTGGGTCATGCCGAGCTGCCGGGCCGCCTTGCGTAGGCTGCCGGAGTCCGCGATGGCGCACAATGCGCGAAGATGCCTAACCTCGAGCTCCACGTCCGGAGCATAACGACGTCGGCATACGTCACACCAGACTCTCAAACCTGTCGGAACGCGCTCTTTTTTCCGGGGTATTGACCGGTGCTATCGCCACCTGGCATCTCTGTCTTCCGGGTGAACTCCGTCCAGACTCAACGGCACCAAGAAATCCGCAGGGCCCCGGCCGCCGCCCCACACGGCGGCCGTACGGCCCTCGGAAATAAAGGAGCCCCCACATGAGATCTCCCAAGACGGCGCTGTCGGCGGCGCTCGGTCTGGGCCTCGTCGCCGCGCTCGCAGCCGCGGCGCCGGTTTCGGCAGCTTCCTCCTCCCCCACCAACTCCTCCCACAGCACCTCCGCTTCAATAGCGGCCTACAACGGTTCGGCGGCCGAGAAGGCCGACACCAAGGCATTCTTCGAGGCCGTGCTGAAGTCGGCCAAGGCCAAGATGAAGGCCCACCCGAACGCCGCCTCGGTGACCGTCACCTATGACGCCAGCGCGGCCCCGACGTTCGCGAACCAGATAGCCCAGAGCGCGTCGATCTGGAACGGTGCCGTCTCGAACGTGAAGCTGCAGGCAGGCAGCGGCGGTGACTTCCAGTACCGCGAGGGCAACGACGCGCGTGGTTCGTACGCCAGCACCGACGGCCACGGCAAGGGCTTTGTCTTCCTGGACTACCAGCAGAACCAGGAGTACAACTCCACTCGCGTGGCCGCGCACGAGACCGGCCATGTGCTGGGCCTGCCGGACCACTACGAGGGCCCGTGCAGCGAGCTGATGTCCGGCGGCGGCCCCGGCACGTCCTGCCAGAACACCCAGCCGGACGCGAACGAGAGCGCCAAGGTGGACCAGCTCTGGGCCAACGGCCTGGCGGGCGTCCACTTCGGCAAGGCCTCCTGACGTACCCCACAGACCTTGTGAGGTAACGAAGTTCGGCGGTGGCCGGCGAATCTGACCGAGCTGACGGTGGTCGGATGCGCACGGCCGGGGGCTGTCGAGAGCCGGGACCTGGCGGCCGGCGCTCGTACCCCACCAGCCCTCGCATCTCCTGCACCGCCCGTGCGGTGGGGCTCCTTCCCGGAGCCCCACCGCTTTCGTTTGCCCGGGGGCCGGGGGCCGGTGTCAGCCCCAGATCGCCTGCCCGGCGGCCACCCCGGCGAACGCCGCCGCCAGTCCGGCCGCCACGCTCACCACGACGTTGGCCGCCGCACTACCCCGGGCCCGGTCCGCGGCCAGCCGGAGCGTTTCGTAGGAGAAGGTCGAGTACGTCGTCAGGGCACCGCACAGCCCCGTGCCGATCAGCAGCTGGACGGACGAGGAGGCGGCACCGGCCATGGCCGCGCCGGTCAGCAGGCCGAGGACCAGGGAGCCGACGACATTGACGGTGCAGGTCCCCCAGGGGAAGACCTGGTCGTGCCGGGACTGCACATAGCGGTCGGTGAGAAAACGCAGCGGCGCCCCGACCATGGCACCGGCCACCACCAGCAGCCAGTTCACCCGCGGCCGCCCTCCCCGGGGCCCCCACCGTCCGTCCGCCGGTAGGAGATCATCTCGCACGGGTCGAGCGTCACCAGCCCGCCGTCCGTGAGGAGTTCCTCCAGCTGCGGCAGGAAGCCGCGCACCCGCTCCTCCGTGTCGACGATGACGATCGCCACCGGCAGCTCCTCGCTCAGCGACAGCAGGCGCTGGGTGTGGATCAGGCGCGAGGGGCCGAAGCCCTCGATCCCCCGGAAGACGCCGGCGCCGGCCATACCCGTCTCGCGCGCGCGGTGCACGATCTCCGCATAGAGCGGTTTGTGATGCCACACGTCCTCCTCGCCGACGAGGACCGTGAGCCGTAGCGCCGGGGTGCCGCCCGGGTGTGCCGTGCCGTGTGTCATGCCGTCCGCCGCCTCAGTTCGAGAAGTGCACGGGTGCCGGTCACCGCGCCCCATACCGCCGCGAGCGCGGCGAGCACGGTGCCCGCGAGACAGGCCAGGGCCGCGGCCGGCCGCCCGGCGCCGGCCAGCCGCTGGATGTCGACGGCGTAGGTGGAGAAGGTGGTGAAGCCGCCGAGGATGCCGGTGCCGAGGAAGGGACGCACCAGCCGGTGGGCCGGCCGGACCTCGGTGATCACCACCATCAGGACGCCCATCAGCGCACAGCCGACGGCATTGACGGCGAGGGTCGTCCAGGGGAAGGCGCCGCTGCCCGTGGGCCAGAGAAGTGCCGCGCCATAACGGGCCGAGGCGCCGATCGCACCGCCCGCGGCCACCACGCCGATCACCGGCCACTGCCCGTGCCAGGGCGCTGCCCGGCGGCCTCGCTCGTCCATGTGTCTCCCGAGATCATCGCCGCCCTCAGGCTAACCCTGTGCGTTTGACACCGCTAAACATGGGATGTTCCCATCACCGCTGGAATAGGCCCCAGGAGCCCCCGGAAACGGCCTCCTGCGAAGAGGGAGGACGGCGTCGATGCCGCTGCGCAGCACCGCCCGCACCAGCCTGGTCGATCTGGTCATCGAGCAGATGGAGCAGCTGATCGCCGACGGCGAGTGGAAGGTCGGCACGAAGATTCCCGCCGAGCCCGTGCTGGTGGAGCAGCTCGACGTCGGGCGCAACACCGTCCGCGAGGCGGTCCGCGCGCTGGTGCACACCGGGATGCTGGAGCCGCGGCAGGGCGACGGGACCTATGTCCGCGCCGGCAGCGGCTTCGGCGCGGCCGTGCAGCGGCGGCTGCGGCGGGCCGAGAACCTGGAGGCGTACGAGGTGCGCGCCGGTCTGGAACGCGATGCCGCGCGCTATGCCGCCGAGCGCCGTACCGATGAGGACCTCGCCGCGCTGCGCGGTGCGCTGGCCGAGCGCGGCCGGGCCTGGGAGAGCGGTGACGTGGCCGCCTTCATCGACGCGGACATGCACTTCCACCGGACGGTGGCGGCCGCCGCGCACAACAGCGTGCTGGCTGAGCTGTACGAGCACCTCAGCGATGCGCTGCGCGGGACGCTGCAGGCCGTGCTCGGCACGCCGCTGCCCGATGCGGTACGCCATCAGCTCGATGAGCACACCGCCATCGTCGACGCCATCGAGGCGCGGGACGCCGAGGCCGCCGAGCGGGCCGCGCTGACGCACCTCACGGAGGCGATGAACGCCCTGCGCGAGCAGCCAGCGGAGCCCCGGGACCACCACCGCGCCACCCGGCCCGGGGAGGACGCGCGTGCGTGACGACGGAGGACCGGCGGTCGTGGAGGCGGCGCCCGCCGCCCGCATACCCGCGGAAGGGCAAGCGCGCGGTACCGGTATGTCCGAGGAGCCCCTCGCCGCACCGGATCCGTCCGGCGTCGCCGGGCGCCGCGCCCTGTACCTCGGCATCGGCGTCGTCCTGCTGGCCCTGAACCTGCGTCCGGCCCTGGTCGCCGTTTCCCCGCTCGTCGGGACCCTCCGCGACGACAGCGGGATGTCGGCCGCCGCCACGAGCCTGCTCACCACGCTGCCGCTGCTCTGCTTCGGCCTGCTGGCACCGGTCGCACCGCGGCTGGGACGGCGGTTCGGCACGGAGCGGTCGTTGCTCGGCACGATGGCGCTGATCTGCGGGGGCACCGCGCTGCGGCTGCTGGACTCGGTCGTGGCGCTGTTCGCCGGCACGCTGGTGATCGGCGCGGGGATCGCCGTCGCCAATGTGCTGCTGCCCGGCCTGATCAAGCGGGACTTCCCGGCCAGGGCCGGGCTGATGACCGGTCTGTACTCGATGTCACTGTTCGGCGGCGCCGCGCTCGCGGCCGGTGTCACGGTGCCCGTTCAGCAGGCCGCCGGACTGAACTGGCGCTCCACACTGGCCTGTTGGGGCGCACTCGCGGTCCTTGCGCTGGTCTGCTGGCTGCCGCAGATCCGTACCCGTACGCGGGTGCCGGCGGCCGCGGCCCGTGCGGCGGCGCACCCGGTACGCGGTCTGTGGCGCGATCCGCTGGCCTGGCAGGTGACCGGGTACATGGGCCTGCAGTCGCTGAGTTACTACGCGGCCGCGGCCTGGCTGCCGACGATGCTCACGGATGCCGGGATGAGCGCGGGCGACGCCGGCTGGATGCTCTCCTTCTCCTCGCTGCTGGGCATCACGGGCTCGTTCCTCGCACCGGTCGTCGTCGGCCGCCGGCTGCGGGCCGGCGTCCTGGCCACCGTCGGCGCGCTGCTGTGCGCGGCCGGTTTCCTCGGGGTGCTGGTCGCGCCGGCCGCCGGCGCCTACCTCTGGATGGTGCTGCTCGGGCTGGGCCAGGGCGCGGCGATCAGCCTCGCGCTGCTGTTCATCGTGCAGCGTGCGCCGGACGCCCGGCACGCCGCCCAACTCTCCAGCATGGCCCAGTGCTTCGGCTATGTCCTCGCCGCCGCCGGCCCGGCCGTCCTGGGCGCCGTGCACGATCTCTCCGGAAGCTGGACGGTGCCACTGACGGTCCTGCTGGTGCTGCTGCTGCCGCAGATCGCGGCGGGGTGGTGCGCGGCCCGGCCGCGGCTGGTGGCGGGGCGGTAGCGGGAGGCCGGCGGATCCCCGGGGCGAAGCGGAGTGCGGGGAGCCGCCGGGCGCATGCCGGGGATCTTCGGGCGTGGAGCCGGACGGGGCGACCGGACGCCCCGCCCCGCGGGTCATACCGGGACGGCCTCTCGTACCGGGTGGTGCCGGCTGATGTTGCGGGCCAGCAGTTCGGTGGCCTCCTTGACCCCGATCTCGCCGCCGCTGTCCCCGGTGGCCGGCAGCCGTCCGTCCGCGTACTTCAGCTCGGCCATCGCGGTCTCCATCGCCCGGTGCGCGGCGAACAGGCAGGGGGTGCTGTAGATGGCCACATCGACACCGAGCTCGGTCAGTTCGGTCAGCGACAGCCGCGGGGACTTCCCGCCCGCGATCTGGTTGAACAGCAGCGGCTTGGCGCCGAGGAGCTTGCGGATCCGGCGGATCCGGTCGACGCTGCGCACCCCGTCGACGAGCACCACATCGGCATCGGTCTCGGCCAGCGCCGCCGCCCGCCGCAGGATCTCGTCCTCGTCCGTGGCGTCCGTACGCGCCACGACGAGCAGATCGGTACGGCTGGCCAGCACCAGATTCAGCTTCTCCAGGTACTCCTCCAGCGGCAACAGCAGCTTGCCGTCCGCATGGCCGCAACGGCGCGGCCGCTTCTGGTCCTCCAGGATCACCCCGGTCGCGCCGCTCCGCTCCAGTCGCTGCACCACATGGCAGGCCACCTCGGAGTCGACATAGCCGTCGTCGATGTCCACCAGCAGATGATGGCGCGGGAACGCACCGCGCAGCCGCTCCACGAAGGCGACCATGTCGGGCCAGGCGATGAACCCGATGTCCGGAAGCCCGTAGTACGACGCGGCGAAGCCGAAGCCGGACACGAAGAAGCCGTCGTAGTGCGCGGCGGCGATCGAGGCCGAGTACATGTCGTGGACGCCGATCAGCGGCGTCGTCCCCTCGGCCGCGATCTCGTCACGCAGCGCTTGTCCGTACCGCAATGTGCTCTCCTCACGGAACCGGCGGGGGTCGCGGCCCGGCGTCCGGGCATGCCCGTGGGCGCACCGAAGGTCCCTGCGCCGCGACAACCCGTCCACCAGGGAACTGGTCAGAGCATGTTTATCCGGCGGCGCATCGGCACCACGCCTCTAACACGCCATGGCCTTCCGTCACTTTCTCTACGCTTCATCCCCGCGTCAGCGCCCGACGGGCTCGCGAGCCCGTCCCGGGGCCCGTCCGCCCGGCCCCGGTCGCCGGGCAGGCGTCAGAGCCAGCCGTTCCGCTTGAAGCCGCGGTGGATCACCCAGCAGAGGGTCACGATCAGCGCCATCACCAGGGGATAGCCGAACGTCCAGTGCTTTTCCGGCATATGGTCGAAATTCATGCCGTACACCCCGCAGACCATGGTCGGCACGGCCAGGATCGCGACCCAGGCACTGATCCGGCGCATGTCCTCGTTCTGGGCGACGGTGACCTGGGCGAGGTGGGCCTGAAGTATGGAGTTGAGCAGTTCGTCGAAGGCGGTGATCTGCTCGGTGACCCGGTCGAGGTGGTCGGCCACGTCCCGGAAGTACGTCTTGATGCGGGGCTCGACCTGCGCCATCGGCTGGGTCGCCAGCTCCTGCATCGGCCGGTCCAAAGGAGCCACCGCGCGCTTGAGTTCCAGCAGCTCGCGCTTGAGCTGGTAGATCCGGCCGGCTCCGCCGCTGCCGCGCACGGAGAAGACCTCGCTCTCGACGTCGTCGATGTCGACGGAGACGGCGGCGGCGACATCGAGGTAGTCGTCCACGACCAGGTCGGCGACGGCATGCAGCACGGCGGACGGCCCGAGCGCCAACTGTTCGGGCACGGACTCCAGTTGCTCACGGAGCGGGCCCAGCGAGCCATGCCCGCCGTGCCGCACCGTGATCACGAAGTCGGTGCCGGTGAAGACCATGATCTCGCCGGTCTCGACGACTTCGCTGGTGTCCGTGAGCCGGTCGTGATCGACATAGCGGACCGTCTTGAAGACGGTGAACAGCGAGTCGTCGTAGTGCTCCAGCTTGGGCCGCTGGTGGGCGTAGACCGCGTCCTCGACGGCGAGCGGGTGCAGCCCGAACAACTCGACAATTCCGGCGAATTCCTTCTCGGACGGCTCATGCAGCCCGATCCACACAAATCCACGGCCGGATTCACGGACCCGGCGGATCGCCGCCTCGGCCGGGTGGTCGCCGTCCTGCCGCACGCCGTCCACGTACACCGCGCAGTTCACCACGGCGGTGCCGAGGGGCGAGCGCGCCGGGTGGCTGAGGTCGACCCCCCGGGTGCGCGGCTGCGGCAGCCGGACGGCCTTGCGAAGGTTGCTGATCATCGACACCCGGCCAGTATGGCCCGTGGGTGCGCGTGAACGGTACGGCGCAGGGGCTGTTTTTACGCAGCGGGACCGGGCGGAGACGCTCGGTCGACCGCCGCCTCACCCGGCGCGGCACAGCGGAGGCGCCCGGCCGCCCACCGCGGTCCGGGGAGCCGCCCCACCCCGTTCCCGGCGCCACGGACCGGGGATGCGCGGGCCTCAGGAGACGGGAACCAGCTGCCGCTGCTCCGGTTCCGCGCCGTCCCCGACTGCCGGCTCCTCCCGCTCCGCCGCCTCCTGGGTACGTACCGTCCGCGGCAG
Organism: Streptomyces sp. NPDC048434; assembly: GCF_043200375.1. Classification (NCBI taxonomy): domain Bacteria; kingdom Bacillati; phylum Actinomycetota; class Actinomycetes; order Kitasatosporales; family Streptomycetaceae; genus Streptomyces; species Streptomyces sp. NPDC048434. The sequence continues at coordinate 29,854 of NZ_JBICXQ010000018.1, forward strand.
CAGGAACAGCAGGCCGAAGACGACGACCAGGCCGCCGCAGACCCACCACAGGGCGTGGGTGGTGGCATCGACGAACGAGGCCCGCAGCGCGCCCGCGGCCCCGGCGCCGCCCGTCTCCCCCGTACCGCCGACGACCCCGAAGAAGGCCACCGACGACAGACCGAGGCCCAGCGCCATGCCCAGCTGGCCGGTGGTGTTGAAGATGCCGGACGCCGAACCGGAGTGCCCGGCGGGCACCTCGGAGAGCGCCGCATCGGTGATCGGAGCGACGATCAGCCCCATCCCGCCGCCCATGAGGAGCATCGCCGGCGCCAACTGCCAGGACTGCAGGGCGGTGCCGTGGCGCCCGGCCTCCACGAGGTAGACCAGCGCACCGGACAGCATGATCAGCGCACCGGCCTGCAGGACCTTACGGCCGAAGCGCGGCACCAGCTTCTGGACGGACACCCCGGCCGCGGTGGAGCAGGCGAGCGAGAACGGCACCCCGGTCAGTCCGGCGTGCAGCGGGCCCCAGCCCAGCCCCAGTTGCATGTGGAGCGTCCAGACCAGGAAGAAGAGGCCGCTGACCACACCGAAGGTCAGCTGGACGCCGGCGCCCGCCGCGAAGCTCCTGACCTTGAAGAGCGAGAGCTCGACGAGGGGTGAGCCGCCCTGACGGGCCCTGGCGCGCTCGTAGCGCACGAAGACCGCCAGGACGAGCGGGCTCGCGGCCATCGAGACAAAGCCCCACAGCGGCCAGCCGGACTCCCGTCCCTCGGTGAGCGGGTAGAGCAGCATCAGCAGGCCCGCGGTGGCCAGCGCGGTGCCGATGAGGTCGACGCGCAGGGCGCGCGGGGCCCTGGACTCGGTGAGGAAGCGGCGGCCGAGCAGGATGCCGGCGATCCCGACCGGCAGATTGATCAGGAAGATCGGGCGCCATTCCAGGCCGAGGAGATCTCCCTCGGTGAGCAGCGCGCCGATCAGCGGTCCGCAGACCGCACCGAGACCGATCACCGCGCCGAACATCCCGAAGACCTTGCCGCGTTCGTGCGCCGGAAAGCTGACGTGGATGATCGCCAGCACCTGCGGCACCATCAGGGCGGCCATCGCGCCCTGCAGCACCCGCGCGCCGATCAGCATGCCGGGGCCGGCCGCGAAACCGCACAGCGCCGAGGCGAGGGTGAAGCCGCCCATGCCGAGCAGGAACAGCTTCTTGCGGCCGTGGATGTCGCCGAGCCGGCCGCCGGTGATCAGACCCAGGGCGAACGCGAGGGCGTAGCCGGCGGTGACCCACTGCACGGCGCTGAACGTCGCACCGGTGTCCCGCTGGATGCTCGGGATGGCGATATTGACGATGGTCGCGTCGACCAGGTCCATGAACGCCGCCGTCAGGACGACGGCGAGCGCGATCCAGCGTCTGCGGCCGGCCGCCGGCGGGGCCGTGGCGGCCGTCTCGTGGGCAGCGGGGACGGTCGTGGTCATGACGTTCTCCAGTGGAACCGGTGCGGAAGGGAGCGGAAGCCGGCGCCGACCGGAAGCGGAAGGCGATGGCTTCGCGCGGCGGCCGGCCGTCGACGCCTTCGACGCTAGGTCCGGTATAGGACAGCTCCGGTCCTACAGGCACCGGCATCATCGGTCCCATGAGTGAGACATCGGCGCGCCTGCTGAATCTGCTGTCCCTGCTGCAGACCCCGCGCGAATGGCCCGGCAGCGAGCTCGCCCGGCGCCTGGCGGTCACCTCCCGGACGATCCGCCGCGACATCGAGCGGCTGCGCGAGCTGGGCTATCCGGTGCACGCCACGATGGGCGCGGAAGGCGGCTACCGGCTGGCCGCGGGGACCGCGATGCCGCCGCTCCTGCTGGACGACGAGGAGGCGGTGGCCATCGCGGTCGGCCTGCGCTCGGCCGCCGGCCACACCGTCGAGGGCATCGAGGAGGCGTCCGTACGGGCCCTGGCCAAGCTGGAACAGGTGCTCCCGGCCCGGCTGCGGCGACGGGTGGGCACGCTCGGCACGGCCACCGTCCCGATGCCGGCCGGCGACGGCCCGACCGTCGACCCGGAGCATCTGACGGTGCTCGCCGCGGCCATCACCAACCACGAACGGCTGCGCTTTCGCTACCGGGCGGGCACCGGCCCCCGCAGCAAGCGCCTGGTGGAGCCGCACCGCCTGGTCGCCTCGGGACGCCGCTGGTATCTCGTGGCGTACGACAACGACCGCGAGGACTGGCGGATCTTCCGGGTGGACCGGCTGAGCGAACCGTTCCCCACCGGCGTACGGACCCCGCCGCGCCGGCTGCCCGCCGCCGACGCGGGCGCGTACGTCCGGGAGCGGATGCAGGGGATGAGCGCGTCCCACCGGGCGGTGGCGACCGTGTGGGCACCGGCCGCCGAGGTGGCCGCCCGGCTGGGCGGCCCGGCAGGGGGCGAGGTCACACCGCTCGACGAGGCGTCCTGCCGCTGGCGCAGCACCCCCGATTCGCTGGAGTGGCTGGCACTCCGGCTGGCCATGCTGGGCCACGAGTTCACCGTCCACGAACCGCCGGAGCTGGCCGCGTATCTGCGGGCGCTGGGCGGCCGGGTGAGCCGCGCGGCGGGGGCGGCGGCGGACGGGGGCGAGGATGTCGGCGAAGCGGGTGTGCCGCAGTGACGCCCCGTGGAATACCCTAGGGGGGTATATGGTTCTCCCCAGGGAAACGCGCACTCGCAGCACACCGAGGAGCAGTCATGGCCACCACGGTCGGAGAGCACGGCGTCGAATTGGAGATCGGCGGGATGACCTGCGCCTCGTGCGCCGCCCGCATCGAGAAGAAGCTCAACCGCATGGAGGGGGTCACCGCCACCGTCAACTACGCCACCGAGAAGGCCAAGGTGACCGTCGCGACGGGCAGCGGCGTCGAGGCCGCCGACCTGATCGCCACCGTGGAGCGGACCGGCTACACCGCGGCCCTCCCGGAGCCGCCGGCCCCGGCGCCGGACACCAACGGCGGCGAAGACCGGGACCACGCGGACGGCCGGGCCGACGGCGACGGGCTCGCCCCGCTCCGTCAGCGCCTGCTGATCTCCCTCGCCCTCTCCGTCCCGGTGGTGCTGATGGCGATGGTGCCGCCGCTGCAGTTCACCAACTGGCAGTGGCTTTCGCTGACGCTGGCCGCGCCGGTGGTGGCGTACGGCGCCTGGCCGTTCCACCGGGCCGCCTGGACGAATCTGCGGCACGGCACCGCCACGATGGACACCCTCATCTCGATGGGCACCCTCGCGGCACTGGGCTGGTCGGTGTGGGCACTGTTCTTCGGCACCGCGGGCATGCCCGGGATGACGCACCCGTTCGAGCTGACCATCGCCCGCACCGACGGCAGCGGCAGCATCTATCTGGAGGCCGCGGCCGGTGTCACCACCTTCATCCTGGCCGGGCGCTACTTCGAGGCACGCGCGAAGCGGAAGGCGGGAGCGGCGCTGCGGGCGCTGCTGGAGCTGGGCGCCAAGGACGTCACCGTGCTGCGGGACGGCCGTGAAGTCCGTGTCCCCACCGCCGCGTTGAAGACCGGCGACCGTTTCACCGTACGGCCCGGGGAGAAGATCGCCACCGACGGGAAGGTGCTGGAGGGCGCCTCCGCCGTGGATGCGTCGATGCTCACCGGTGAGTCCGTCCCCGTCGAGGTCTCCCCCGGCGACACCGTCACCGGCGCCACCGTCAACGCGGGCGGCCGGCTGGTCGTCGAGGCCACCCGGGTCGGCGCGGACACCCAGCTCGCCCGGATGGCGCGGCTGGTCGAGGACGCGCAGAACGGCAAGGCCGCGGCCCAGCGGCTGGCGGACCGGATCTCCGCGGTCTTCGTCCCGGTCGTGATCGCGCTCGCCCTCGGCACCCTCGGCTGCTGGCTCGCCACCGGCGCGGGCGCGGTGGCCGCCTTCACCGCCGCCGTCGCCGTCCTGATCATCGCCTGCCCGTGCGCCCTGGGGCTGGCCACGCCGACCGCGCTCATGGTCGGCACCGGACGCGGCGCCCAGCTCGGCATCCTGCTCAAGGGACCCGAGGTACTGGAGTCGACCCGCCGGGTCGACACCGTCGTCCTGGACAAGACCGGCACGGTCACCACCGGCGTGATGACGCTGACCGGGGTCCACCTCGCCGAGGGCGTCTCGGAGCAGGAGGTGCTGCGGCTGGCCGGCGCGCTGGAGCACGCCTCCGAGCACCCCGTCGCCCGTGCCGTCGCCACCGGCGCCGCGCAGCGGATCGGCGACGGCGACGCCGGGCCAGGCGCCCTTCCCACCCCCGAGGAGTTCGCGAACGTTCCGGGGCTGGGCGTCCAGGGCGTGGTCGAGGGGCACGCCGTAGTGGTGGGCCGCGAGCAGCTGCTGAACCGGTGGACCCAGTTCCTGACGCCCGAACTGGCGGCCGCCAAGGCCGCGGCCGAGGCGGAGGGCCGTACCGCGGTCACCGTCGGCTGGGACGGCGCGGCGCGCGCGGTGCTGGTCGTGTCCGACGCGGTGAAGCCCACCAGCGCGGAGGCGGTGCGCCGGCTGCGGGCCCTGGGGCTGACGCCGGTCCTGCTGACCGGTGACAACCGGGCCGTGGCGACGGCGGTCGCCGCCGAGGTCGGAATCGACGAGGTGATCGCCGAGGTGCTCCCCGAGGACAAGGTGGCGGTCGTCGCAAGGCTGCAGTCCGAGGGCCGCTCGGTCGCCATGGTCGGCGACGGCGTCAACGACGCGGCGGCGCTGGCCCGCGCCGACCTGGGGCTGGCGATGGGCACCGGTACCGACGCCGCCATCGAGGCCGGTGACCTCACCCTCGTACGGGGCGATCTGCGGGCCGCGGCGGACGCCATCCGGCTGGCCCGCGCCACCCTCGGCACGATCCGGACCAATCTGTTCTGGGCGTTCGGCTACAACGTCGCGGCGCTGCCGCTGGCCGCGGCCGGACTGCTCAACCCGATGATCGCCGGGGCCGCGATGGCGTTCTCCTCGGTCTTCGTCGTCGGCAACAGCCTGCGGCTGCGCCGCTTCCGGCCGCTGTCCTCCCGGTAACGGAGAGCTTCCGGGACGCGCCCGCGAGCGGAGCAATACCCCCGGAACGCCGTGGCTCTGCCGTTGGATCGGGCGGGCTGCTGCCCCTGCGAGATCCCGCCCCGCCACCCGCGGGCGCCCCGCACATACGGGCGCCCGCGGGCCCGGCACCCGGGGCGGGTCTCCGCGGTTCTGACAACTGTCTCCAGTTCTGGCGGCGGAACATTGGCAGTTCACGCAGCCGTCGGCCGACGCCGAGGGGTGAGACTGGTGACATACCGCCCACCCACGTACAGGGGAATTCATGACCGGGTCACGCGTCCTGGCTCTCGGCCATTACCAGCCCTCCGGCGTGCTCACCAACGAGGACCTCGCCAAGATCGTCGACACCGACGACGCCTGGATCCGCAGCCGGGTGGGCATCCGTACCCGCCATGTCGCCGCCCCGGACGAGACCGTGGACTCCATGGCGTCCGCCGCCGCGGCCAAGGCGCTGGCCGCCAGTGGCCTGGCCCCGCAGGACATCGACCTGGTGCTGGTCGCCACCTGCACGGCCACCGACCGCAGCCCGAACACCGCGGCCCGGGTCGCGGCCCGGCTCGGGCTGGACGCACCCGCCACGATGGACCTCAACGTCGTCTGCTCCGGCTTCACCCATGCGCTGGCCACCGCCGACCACGCCATCCGGGCCGGTTCCGCGACCCATGCGCTGGTCATCGGGGCGGAGAAGTTCACCGAGGTCGTCGACTGGACGGACCGCTCGACCTGTGTGCTGGTCGGCGACGGGGCGGGCGCCGCAGTGGTCAGTGCCTCGCCGGAGCCGGGGATCGGTCCGGTGCTGTGGGGCTCGGTGCCGCAGATGGGCGGTGCGGTACGCATCGAGGGCGAGCCCGCCCGGTTCTCCCAGGAGGGCCAGACCGTCTACCGCTGGGCGACCACCCAGCTGCCGGCCATCGCCCGCAAGGTGTGCGAACGCTCCGGGATCACGCCCGCCGACCTCGCCGGCGTGGTGCTGCACCAGGCCAATCTGCGGATCATCGAGCCGGTCGCGGAGCGGCTCGGCGCGGTCAACGCGGTGGTCGCCAAGGACGTCGTCGACTCCGGGAACACCTCCGCGGCCTCCGTGCCGCTCGCCCTGTCCAAGCTGGTCGAACGGCGCGAGATCAGCGCCGGTGATCCGGTGCTGCTGTTCGCCTTCGGCGGCAACCTCTCGTACGCGGGGCAGGTCATCCACTGCCCGTGAGGCGGGCGGCGGCGCGTCCGATTCGTTCAAGACCGGGCCGCGGCGGGCTGCCTACGCTCACCGCATGACCACTTCTTCCTCCACCACACCGTCCACACCGCGGTTCGCTGCCATCGGGATGGTGGTGGCCGACATGGCCGCGGCCCTCGCCTTCTACCGCCGCCTCGGCCTGGACGTCCCCGCCGACGCGGACCACGCCCCGCACGCCGAGGCACAGCTCCCCGGCGGTCTGCGGCTGATGTGGGACACCCACAAGACCGCGCGTGCCATCGACCCGGACTGGACGCCGCCGCAGGGCGGCACCCCGACGGGGCTCGCATTCGAGTGCGCCGGCCCCGACGAGGTCGACACCGTCTACGCGGAGCTCACCGCGGCCGGCTATACGGGCGAGAAGCCGCCCTGGGATGCCTTCTGGGGTCAGCGCTACGCCGTCGTGCAGGACCCGGACGGCCATGGGGTCGATCTGTTCGCGCCGCTGCCCTAGGGGACGGCCGCTGCCATGGGGGCGGGCGCTGCTGGCGGCCCGGCGCCTTCCCCGTACGGGCCGTAATGATCCCGTCGGTCGCCCTAGCCGATGTCCCCGGGGTGCTCGCGCAGGTACATCGCGCCGCAGCTGTGGCAGAAGGGCTCGCCCTTGGGCGTGCCCCAGACCGCGGCCGTTTGGGTGGCGGCGGCCGGTGCCAGCTCCCGCCCGCACATCGCGATGGTGCCTTCCAGCCGCACCATGTGCCAGATCTTCACCGGCGTGTCCGCGTGCGGCAGAACGCCTTCCTCGTACTCGGCGCGCATCTCGTGCTCCATGGCGGTGCACCTCCCTACGCCCACGATGCGCCAGCGGGTCGGCGGCCACAACGGCAGGCGGCACCGGCACCGGGCCGGAAACCCGGTGGCCGGGCCGGTCAGAACACCGACCACCCGGTCAACGTCGTGAAGTGGTCCAGGGCCGCGGCGCCCGCCACGGAGTTGCCGCGGGCGTCGAGCCCGGGGCTCCACACGCACAGCGTGCAGCGGCCCGGGATCACGGCGATGATGCCGCCGCCGACACCGCTCTTCGCGGGCAGCCCGACCCGGTAGGCGAACTCCCCGGCAGCGTCATACGTCCCGCAGGTCAGCATCACCGCGTTGATCCGCTTGGCCTCGCGGGCCTCCAGCAGGCGGCTGCCGTCGGCGCGCAGCCCGTGGCGGGCGAGGAAACCGCCGGCGACGGCCAGATCCCGGCAGCTCATCTCGATCGAGCACTGCCAGAAGTAGTGCTCGATGACGCTGGGGACGGGGTTCTCCAGGTTGCCGAAGGACGCCATGAAATGCGCCAGCGCGGCGTTGCGGTCGCCGTGCTCGGCCTCGGAGTCGGCCACCGCCTGGTCGAAGGCGAGGTCCGGGTTGCCGCTCTCCTCCCGCAGGAAGTGCAGCATCGAGGTGCTGGCATCGCCGGTGAGGGTCTGCAGCCGGTCGGTGACCACCAGCGCACCCGCGTTGATGAACGGGTTGCGGGGGATGCCGTTCTCCGCCTCCAGCTGGACCAGCGAGTTGAACGGCGTACCGGACGGCTCGCGGCTCACCCGCTTCCAGATGTTGTCGTGGCCGTCATGGCTCTCCGCCATCACCAGCGCCAGCGAGAAGACCTTGGAGAGGGACTGGACGGAGAACGGGACCTCCCAGTCGCCGACCCCGTACACCTCGCCGTGGATGTCGGCCACCGCGATCCCGAACCGGTCCGCTGACACCCGCTCCAGCGCCGGTATGTAGTCGGCGACCCGGCCCTGTCGCACGAACGGCCTGGCGAGGGCCGCCACCTCTTCGAGAACGGCCTGGTAGTCCATGACGGACACGCTAACCCGGGGCGAGCAGCACCCCCATCGGGGCCCCCGCCAGCGACTTCACCTCGCGGGCGAGATGCGCCTGATCCGCGTATCCGGCGCAGGCCGCGACCTGTGCGCCGGGCATCCCGGAGCGGGCCAGATCGAGCGCGCGGACGAACCGGAGCACCCGGGTCAGGGTCTTGGGGCCGTAGCCGAACGCGTCCAGGCTGAGCCGGTGCAGCTGGCGTTCGCTGAGCGCGACGCACCGGGCCACCTCGGCGACGGGACGGCCGCGCGCGAGCGCCGCGGCGACGGCGGCGGTGCGGCCCCCTGTCGCGGTGGCGTCCTGGAGGCGGACCGCTGCGGTCTCCTCCAGGACGCGGCCGACGCTGTCCCCGCTGCCCGGCGCCCCGGCCGCCGCCAGCCGCCCGGCCAGCTCTCGTACCCGGCCCGCGGGCCACAGGTCCGTCAACGGAACCCGCTGATCGCGCAGTTCATGGGCCGGTACACCGAAGACGGCCGGGCCCTGGCCCGGTGCGAAGCGCAGCCCCACGATGGGGGCACGTCCGCCGCCCCCGAGAGGGCCGGGCACGTCCCCTCCCGGGAGGAACGGCCCGGTGTCCGGGCCGGCCACCAGCAGCCGCTCCTGGCTCCAGATCAGGTCCGTACAGCCGTCGGGCAGCACCGGCCGGCCCGAGGGCAGCCCGGCGCGGGTCCACAGCACCGCACCGGCCAGCCGCGATGCCCGCTCCCGGTACCGGCCGGATACGCCGGGTGGCCCATCCGTGTCGCGCTCTTCGCCCACATGCCCCAGCCTGACACGGGAACCCCACGGCCGACCGCGCCGTTGATCCCTTACGACACGGACCTCACGGAGGTGGCACATGTCAGGGTTTCTCGACCGCGCGAAGGAACAGGCCCAGAGCGCGCTGAACCAGGGCAAACAGAAGGTCGACGAGGTGCAGCAGAACCGCGCCGGCAACGACCTGCTGAGAAAGCTGGGCGCCGCGTACTTCGCCGAGCGGCGGGGCAGCGGTTCGCCCGAGGCGACCCAGGACGCGCTGAACGTCCTGGAAGCACATGTCAACGCGCACGGGGACGCGTTCCTGCACACGAGCGGGTAGCGCACCCCGCCAGGTGCAGGGCACGGCAGGGCACGGTCCCGGCGGACCTCCGGGCGGCCAGGGCGCGGCGGGCGGCCGAAACCGCTCGCACATGCCCGAACGGCTGGTCCGCTTTCTGCCGTTCCCCTCCCCCGGTACGGCACCGTCCCGTACAAGCGAGACATGAGGCGGTGCGCGGTCGGCGGCCGCCGCGTCCGCATCGGAGTGGGCCATGTCCGTACCGCTGTCCGCCGCCCGGTTCCTCCACGCGCTCACTTCCGAAGGGCTGCGGGTCGACGAGATCGCCGGCTGGGAGACGCACAACCGCAACGCGAAGGGTCCCTGGGGCCCGGTGCACGGCGTGATGGTGCACCACACCGGCACCTCCGGCGCCGCGAGCACCGTACGGCTCTGTCACGACGGCCGTCCGGACCTTCCGGGGCCGCTGTGCCATGGCGTGATCACCAAGGACGGCACGGTGCATCTGGTCGGCTGCGGCCGCGCCAATCACGCGGGCCTCGGCGACAGCGACGTCCTGCGCGCGGTGATCGCCGAGAAGCGCCTGCCGCCGGACAACGAGGCCGACACCGACGGCAACCCCGTCTTCTACGGCTTCGAGTGCGAGAACCTCGGCAACGGCACGGACCCCTGGCCGGCCGCCCAGCTGGACGCGCTGGAGAAGGCCGCGGCGGCGGTGTGCCGGGCACACGGCTGGACCGAGCGTTCGGTGCTCGGGCATCTGGAGTGGCAGCCGGGCAAGGTCGATCCGCGCGGCTACACGATGGACTGGCTGCGCGGGCGGATCGGCGCCCGGCTGAAGTGAACGCCCGACGGTACGGAACGCGCCCGCCCCGCCGGCACCCGGGACAATGGACGGCGTGACCAGCACCGCCCCCGGCCCGCTGCCGGATCCGCGATCCCTGCGCCCGCGCCTGCCCTCGCCCCTCCAAGAGATCGAGGACGCGCCGTTCGCGCGCCGCGGCGTACGGCTGCTGCTCAAGCGGGACGATCTGATCCATCCGGATCTGCCGGGCAACAAGTGGCGCAAGCTGGCGCCGAATCTGCGCGCCGCGGCCGCGGCGGGCGACCGTGCGCTGCTGACCTTCGGCGGCGCGTACTCCAACCATCTGCGGGCCACCGCCGCGGCGGGCCGGCTGCTCGGCTTCGCCACCATCGGAGTGGTCCGCGGCGACGAGCTCGCCGAAGCACCGCTCAATCCGTCGCTGGCCCGCTGCGCCGCCGACGGTATGCGGCTGCACTTCCTCGACCGGGCCCGCTACCGCCGCACCGGTGACCCGGACGTGCTCGCCGCGCTGCACGACCGCTTCGGCGCGTTCCGCGTCATACCGGAGGGCGGCAGCAACTCCCTCGCCGCACAAGGCTGTACGGAGCTGGGCCGGGAGCTGCGCGGGGCCGCGGACACGGTCGCGGTGGCCTGCGGAACGGGCGGCACCCTCGCCGGGCTCGCCGCGGGGCTCGGACCGGGGCAGCGCGCCCTGGGCCTTCCCGTACTCAAGGGCGGCCACCCGCACTTCCTCCGGGCGACGGTCGAGGAGCTGCAGCGCGCGGCGTTCGGCGGACCGCGCGGCGACTGGCGGCTGGACGCCCGCTTCCACTGCGGCGGCTACGCCCGCCGCACCCCGGAACTGGACGCGTTCGCGGACGCCTTCGAGGACCGGCACGCACTGCCCCTGGAGCGGATCTACGTCGCCAAGCTGCTGTACGGGCTGACGACGCTGGCCGGGGAGGGCGCCTTCGCCCCCGGCAGCACGGTGGCCGCCGTGATCACCGGTACCCCCTGAGCTGAGCCCTCGGCCGAGGGCCGCCGCCGGTCCGCGCACTGCCCGTGAGGCGGCGCCCCGTCCAGGCCGTCGGTCACGGCTACGAGGCCTCCTCCCGGTAGGCCGTCGCCTCCTCCAGGTCCAGCCTGCGCAGCAGCGTCCGCAGCATCTCGTCGTCGACCCGGCCGGCGTCCCGGAGCTGGACGAACACCCGCCGCTCGGTGTCGATCATCTCCCGGGCCAGCCGCCGGTAGGTCTCGTCGGCGGACTCCCCGGTCACCTCGTTGACCGCGCCGAGCCGCTCCCACACGGAGTTACGGCGCCGCTCCATGATCGTGCGCAGCCGGTCGGCGAGCGGTCCGGGCAGGGCGTTGCGCTCGTCCCGGAGGAGCTCGTCCAGGCGCTCCTCGGCGGCGCGCGAGGCCTCGTTCTGCGCCTGCGCCTCGGCGAGCGTCTCGGCCTGGGGGTCCGGGCCGGGCAGTTTCAGCAAGCGGATCAACGGCGGCAGCGTCAGCCCCTGGATGACGAGGGTGGCGATGACCGTGGTGAAGGTCAGAAAGAGCACGAGGTTGCGGGCCGGGAAGGAGCCGCCGCCGGGCACGGTGGCCGGGATGGAGAACGCGATGGCCAGCGACACCACCCCGCGCATCCCGGCCCAGCCGACGACGACCGGTGCCTTCCAGTTCGTATCCGGCTCACGGGCCCGGACCCGGGCCGACAGGGCGCGCGGCAGAAAGGTCGCGGGAAAGACCCACACGAAGCGCGTCAGCACCACGACGAGGAACATCACGGCCGCGTACCAGAGGGTCTGCGCCGCGCTGAAATCCCCCAGTCCGCGCAGCACGACCCGCAGCTGCAGCCCGATCAGCGCGAAGACGGCGGACTCCAGGACAAAGGAGACCACCTTCCACACGGCGTCCTCCTGGAGCCGGGTCTCGAAGTCGACCTGCCAGGAGCGGTGCCCCAGGTAGAGGCCGACCACGACGACGGCTAGCACCCCGGAGGCGTGGAGCTGCTCGGCCGCCGCGTAGGCGAAGAACGGGATGAGCAGCGAGAGGGTGTTCTCCAGCAGCGCCGACTCGCGCAGCCGGATGCGCAGCCAGTGCAGCGGCACCATCAGGACGACACCGACGCCGATACCGCCCAGAGAGGCGAGGGCGAATTCCTTGATCCCGTCGCTCCAGGTGGCGCCGACCCCGAGGGCCGCGGCCAGCAGGACCTTGTAAGCGGTGATCGCGGTGGCGTCGTTGAACAGCGATTCGCCCTGCAGGATCGTGGTGATCCGGTGCGGCAGCCCGAGCCTGCGGGCGATGGCGGTGGCCGCGACGGCGTCCGGCGGGGCGACGACGGCCCCCAGGACGAGCGCGGCGGTCAGCGGCAGGCCGGGGAGGACGAGGTACGCCACACAGCCGACCGCCAGCGTCGCGAACAGGACGTAGCCGACCGACAGCAGCGCCACCGGCCGCAGATTGGCCCGCAGGTCCAGATACGAACTTTCCAGCGCCGCGGTGTGCAGCAGTGGGGGCAGCACCAGCGGCAGCACGATGTGCGGATCGAGGGTGTAGTCCGGGATCCCCGGGATGAAGGACGCCGCAAGCCCTGCGGTGACCAGCAGCAGGGGCGCGGGGACGGGGGTACGGCGGGCCAGTCCGGCGACCGCCGCGCTTCCCGCGACCAGCAAAAACAGCGGCATCACAGCCATCGGACCCGTCCCGTCCCCGAACCCTTCGCCACCCGTCCCGGCGATCTAACCTGGCCATCATGAGCGAGTGCACACACGTTGCCGAGCAGCCGCGCCCCGAACCGGGCCCCCTGAGCGCCACCTGCCTGGAGTGCCTGGCCGTCGGCAGCCACCCCGTACAGCTGCGGAAATGCCTGGTCTGCGGCCACGTCGGCTGCTGCGATTCCTCGCCGTACCGGCATGCGACTCGGCACTTCGAGGAGACCGGCCATCCCGTGATGCGGACGCACGAACCGGGCGAGTCCTGGCGCTGGTGCTTCGTCGACCAGCAACTGGTGTGAAGTACCTCCGGGCGCCCGTTTAGCCTTCACCTATGATCCGCGAAGCGACTCCCGACGACGTCCCCGTCATCCTGGCCATGATCGGCGAGCTGGCGGCGTACGAGCGTGAAGCCGAGGCCGCGCAGGCCACCGGGCCACAGCTGAAGGAGGCCCTCTTCGGGCCGCAGCCGGCCACCTTCGCACTGATCGCGGAGGCCGAGGGAGCCCCGGTGGGCTTTGCCCTGTGGTTCCGGAACTTCTCGACGTGGACGGGCACGCACGGTGTCTACCTGGAGGATCTGTACGTCCGCCCCGAGGCGCGCGGCGGCGGCCACGGCAAGGCGCTGCTCGCGGCCCTCGCGGAGATCTGCGTGGCCCGCGGATACGAGCGTTTCGAGTGGCCAGTCCTGGATTGGAATGAACCGTCCATCGGCTTTTACCGCTCCGTCGGCGCTTTGCCCATGGACGAATGGACGGTCTTCCGGCTCACTGGAGAGGCACTGCACAACCTTGCGGGCACCTCACGTGTCAACGGAGCGTAATCGTCATCGATTTGACAGTGCACACCCCTAGCCACTGTCCGTACCCGTGGCTTTACAATCAGTGACAGCGAGGGCGTCGGGCGAACCGGGGCCGGATCGCCGCCGGCAGGCAGCCGTGCTCCTTCCGGGCGACACCGGCCCGCAGATCGCGATAGCGTCACAGCCGAACCATGTGTCGCGCCGGATCGTTCTCCTTTCGTCCGAGGGGAGAAAGGACCGGCGCGAACATCCCGAACAACGCGAATATCGCGCATTCCAGCTCAACCAGCTTGTGCCACCTTGGAGGTGAGGGTGTCCCAGATCGCAGGCGAGCCCGGGACTCAGGACTTCGTGGAAGTCCGTCTGCCCGCTGCGGGTGCCTACCTGTCCGTGCTGCGTACGGCTACGGCCGGACTCGCAGCCCGCTTGGACTTCACCCTCGACGAGATCGAGGATCTGCGCATCGCGGTCGACGAGGCCTGCGCGATCCTGCTGCAACAGGCCGTTCCCGGCAGTGTGCTGAGCTGCGTCTTCCGCCTCATCGACGACGCACTGCAGGTGACCGTTTCGGCCCCGACAACCGATGGCCGCGCCCCGGAGCGCGACACGTTCGCCTGGACGGTGCTCTCCGCACTGGCCGGCAAGGTCGATTCCACGGTCGCGGAGGACCGCACGGTCACCATCAGTCTGTACAAGGAGCGCGGCACCGGTCCCGGACCGTCATGACCGAACAGGGGGCCCCGTGAAAGATCTCGAGCGCGGCGGGCGGATGGCGTCCAGTGCGACCATCCCCGAGCAGCAGGCCCGGCCACATCCGGTGGGCGTAGACGACCACGGCGGCCGGTTGGATGCGGCGGAGCAGGCAGAGCGGGCGGACCACATGGAGCAGAGCGAGCAGCCGGGCCGGCAGGCGCATCAGCACGATGCGCCGGCCCCCGAACACCAGCGGCAGAATCAACAGCATCCCCACGAGCCGCACGACCGCAGCGGCGCCCGGGCGATGTTCTACGAGCTGCGCAAGCTGCCCGACGGCTCCCCTGAGCGCGCGGAACTGCGCAACGCCCTCGTCCGTATGCACCTCCCGCTCGTCGAGCATCTGGCCCGGCGGTTCCGCAACCGTGGTGAGCCGCTGGACGATCTGACCCAGGTCGCCACCATCGGTCTGATCAAGTCCGTGGACCGCTTCGACCCGGAGCGCGGCGTGGAGTTCTCCACGTACGCCACCCCCACCGTCGTCGGCGAGATCAAACGGCACTTCCGTGACAAGGGCTGGGCGGTCCGCGTCCCGCGCCGCCTCCAGGAGCTGCGGCTGTCGCTGACCACCGCGACCGCCGAGCTGTCCCAGCGGCACGGACGCGCACCCACGGTCCATGAACTGGCCGAGCATCTGGCGATCTCCGAGGAGGAGGTCCTGGAGGGGCTGGAGTCGGCCAACGCCTACAGCACGCTCTCCCTGGACGTCCCGGACACGGACGACGAGTCCCCGGCCGTCGCCGACACCCTCGGCGCCGAGGACGAGGCGCTGGAGGGCGTGGAGTACCGCGAGTCCCTCAAGCCGCTGCTGGAGGACCTCCCGCCGCGCGAGAAGAAGATCCTGCTGCTGCGCTTCTTCGGCAATATGACCCAGTCGCAGATCGCCCAGGAGGTCGGCATCTCCCAGATGCACGTCTCCCGCCTGCTGGCCCGCACCCTCGCCCAGCTGCGCGACAAGCTGCTCGTCGAAGAGTGAACGACGACTGAGCGGGGCGGGCGGGGCTCTTACGGGCTCCGCCCCTCGTGCGTTCCGGGCCCGGTCCGTGTCCCTTCAGACCCGACCGTCCGCCCGTCCCTTCAGACCCGACCGTCCGGACGGGCCGCACCCGGGACGGTCCTCAGGGCGTCTCCCGCGGCCCGATGCCCAGCGCCTCGGTGGCCGTCGGATTGACCAGCAGAACGAGCACGGTCAGCGCGGCCACGGCCAGCCCGATCCCGGCCGCGATCAGCGCGCCACCGCCGTTCACGAGCGTCCAGGCCACCGGCAGCGCCACGATCTGGGTGATCAGCGAGGGCCCCCGGCTCCAGCGGCGGCGCAGCCACAGCCCCCGCGCGGCCACCAGCGGCAGCACCGCGAGCGCCAGGACGGTCAGCCCGCCCATTTCCGCCTGCTGCGGACTGTCCGGCGATCCGGCGAGACCCATGATCAGCATGTACGCACCGAGGGCGGCGAGCGCGAGACCTTCGACCGCGGTGAGCGCTGCTGCGGCGCTCAGCCGGGCGGGCCGCGGGCCGGTCGGCTCGGGCGCGGCGGGGGCGCCGGCGGCTCGGGACGCGGACTGCTTCTGCTGACTGCTCACCCCAGCAGGGTAGCGCCGGCCGTCGCGGCAGCCGCGGCGGCCGGGGCTGCCCCGGAGCCGGACGGGCCGTATGGCCGGTACCAGCAGGTAGGTACGCTGCTCCATATGCGCGCACTTCTCGTGGTCAATCCCGCAGCAACCACCACCAGTGCCCGCACCCGTGAGGTACTCACCCACGCGCTCGCCAGCGACCTCAAGCTGGAGGTCGCACAGACGCGGTACCGCGGGCATGCCCGCGATCTTGCCCGGCAGGCCACCGAGGGCGGGGAGACCGACCTGGTGGTGGCGCTCGGCGGCGACGGCACGGTCAACGAGGTCGTCAACGGTCTGCTGGCGAACGGCCCCGATCCGGACTCGCATCCCCGGCTGGCCGTCGTCCCCGGCGGCTCCACCAATGTCTTCGCCCGCGCGCTCGGGCTCCCCAACGACGTCGTCGAGGCGACCGGCGCTCTGCTGGACGCACTGCGCGACGGCAGCGAGCGCACGATCGGCCTGGGGCTGGCCGCCGGCACCCCGGGCAGTGAGGACGAGGGCGTACCGGAGCGCTGGTTCACCTTCTGCGCCGGGTTCGGTTTCGACGCCGGTGTCGTCGGCCGGGTCGAGCAGCAGCGCGAACGCGGCAAGCGTTCGACGCACGCCCTGTACGTGCGACAGGTCGTACGGCAGTTCCTGCGCGAGGCGAACCGCCGGCGGGGCATCATCACCCTCGAACGCCCTGCCGGGGCCGAGGGCTCCGCGAGGCGCGTCGAGGACCTCGCGCTGGCCATAATCTGCAACACCGCCCCGTGGTCCTACCTGGGCAATCGGCCGATCTACCCGTCACCGGACGCCTCGTTCGACACGGGCCTGGATCTGTTCGCACTGAGCAAGCTCTCGCCGCCCGCGGTGACCCGGTACGCCACCCAGCTGCTGACGTCAACACCCCAGCGCGGACCCCGGGGCAAGCACGCACTCTCACTTCATGACCTCACGAACTTCACCTTGCATTCGCAGGTTCCCCTGCCGTTCCAGATGGATGGTGACCACCTGGGACTGCGTACGAGTGTGACGTTCACAGGCGTTCGCCGTGCACTGCGTGTGATTGTGTGAGCAGTAGAGCCTAAAGTCCTTTCACTCGAACGTTTAGGCTGGTTCCCACCCCCTGGAATGACGGCTGTGAGCTAGGCGACACCAAGGAATCAAAAAAAAGTTTCCGGAAGGGGTTGTATCCGCAGCCGAGGTTTGCGAGTCTCTTCATGGCGATCGGGACGGCCGCTTTACCGGCCCCCTTGAGAGCCCGAATCCTCCTCCTCATTCCACAGGACCGCGCCAGTTCTCGACTGGAGTTCGGCCCTTCCCTTGTGGAGGGATTCGTGAAAGCGTTCACATTCACAAGCAACGATCCCGTCACACGAGGAGATGGAGCAGCCATGGACTGGCGTCACCGCGCCGTTTGCCGCGAGGAAGACCCCGAGCTCTTCTTCCCTATCGGCAACACCGGTCCTGCGCTGCTGCAGATCGAGGAAGCCAAGGCCGTCTGCCGCCGCTGCCCCGTCATGGAGCAGTGCCTGCAGTGGGCGCTCGAGTCCGGCCAGGACTCCGGCGTCTGGGGTGGTCTGAGCGAGGACGAGCGCCGCGCAATGAAGCGCCGTGCAGCTCGCAACCGGGCGCGCAACGCCAGCGCCTGAGCCAGCAGCCCCGTGGCCCCCGAGCCGCAGCGCGCAGTACCCCCGATGCAGGTCCGGAGCTGACAGGCCCGGTCGTTATCGCATCGCAATAGCTTTGAGCCCCGGACCGGATGGGTCCGGGGCTTCCTGCTGTTCAGGGCCGGGCGGGGGCCGGTGAACCCGTCGGCCGGCCCCCGGTCTCAGTGCTGCTTCTCGGCCCGTACGGGTACGTCGAGGATGACCTGGGTACCGCGCTCGGGCGCCCGCACCATGTCGAACTTTCCGCCCAACTCCCCCTCCACCAAGGTCCGTACGATCTGCAGCCCCAGGTTTCCGGCGCGCTGCGGATCGAAGCCCTCGGGCAGGCCGCGGCCGTTGTCCTGGACGGTGACCAGCAGCCGCGGTTCGGTACGGCTGCCGCCGCGCACCGCGCCGACCTCGACCGTGCCGTGCTCCGTCTGGTCGAAGGCGTGCTCCAGGGCGTTCTGCAGCACCTCGGTGAGCACCATCGACAGCGGGGTGGCCACCTCGGCGTCCAGGATGCCGAAGCGTCCGGTGCGGCGGGTGGTCACCTTGCCCGGGGAGATCTCCGCGACCATGGCCAGCACCCGGTCCGCGATCTCGTCGAACTCGACCCGCTCATCGAGGGTCTGGGACAGCGTCTCGTGCACGATTGCGATCGAACCGACCCTGCGCACGGCCTCGTTGAGTGCCTCGCGGCCCTGTTCGGAATCCATCCGGCGGGACTGCAACCGCAGCAGCGCGGCGACCGTCTGCAAATTGTTCTTCACCCGGTGGTGGATTTCCCGGATGGTGGCGTCCTTGGTGATCAGTTCCCGCTCGCGACGTCTCAGTTCGGTCACATCGCGCAGCAAAACCAGCGAACCGCTGTGTGTCCCCTTGGGCTTGAGCGGAATGGCGCGCAATTGGATAACGCCTTCCTCGCCCTCGACCTCGAATTCCCTGGGGGCCCAGCCGCTGGCGAGCTTGACCAGCGCCTCGTCCACCGGGCCGCGGGCGGGCGCCAGTTCGGCGGTGGCCTGGCCGAGGTGATGGCCCACGAGGTCCGCGGCGAGTCCGAGCCGGTGGTAGGCGGAGAGCGCATTGGGGCTGGCGTACTGGACGACACCGTCCGCGTCGAGCCGGATCAGTCCGTCGCCGGCCCGCGGCGAGGCATCCATGTCGACCTGCTGGCCGGGGAAGGGAAACGTTCCGGCAGCGATCATCTGGGCGAGGTCGGACGCGCTCTGGAGGTAGGTGAGCTCCAGCCGGCTGGGGGTGCGTACGGTCAGCAGGTTGGTGTTGCGGGCGATCACACCGAGCACCCGGCCATCGCGGCGTACCGGGATGGACTCGACGCGTACCGGGACCTCCTCCCGCCACTCCGGGTCGCCCTCCCGGACGATGCGGCCCTCGTCCAGGGCTGAATCCAGCATGGGACGGCGGCCACGGGGAACGAGATGGCCGACCATGTCGTCCTGATAGGAGGTGGGGCCCGTGTTGGGCCGCATCTGGGCGACCGATACGTAGCGGGTGCCGTCGAGGGTGGGCACCCACAGCACGAGGTCGGCGAAGGAGAGGTCGGAGAGCAGCTGCCACTCCGAGACCAGCAGATGGAGCCACTCGAGGTCGGTGTCGCTCAGAGCGGTGTGCTGGCGTACGAGATCGTTCATGGAGGGCACGTCTTGGAGCCTACCGGCGTACGGTGTATCTGTTGTGTCTGCACGGGCATGGACAAGTAAGAATGGTCTAGTCCAGAATTCAGCAAAGACCTCCGCTCTCCCCGCACAGGAGAGCGGAACGAGGCCGAAGGCGCTCTCTGCCCTGACTGCGCCGAGGCCTCCGATCGACCGGTCCCTGGGCGGGACCGTGCCCCTACCGCACACAGGGGCGCCTTCCGCCCGCTAGGCGGGGCCGGCCGATGTCAGCTCCGGGCTGCGGTGCCGGACAGGTTGAGGGTCCTGTCCCGGCGCCGCGGCCCGCGGGTGCTTCCGGGGCCTTCAGCGGGTGGTTGCGCCCGCCGCCCCTCCCGGCCAGGCGTTCAGCGGGGATTTCCGCTCGCCGCCCCCGGCCAGGCCTTCAACGCCAGCTCGGCGATCGCTTCCAGCTCCGTGCGCTCCGCGCCGTCCCGCGCCTGCTGGGACATGCCCTGGACGACGGCACTGACGTAGGTCGCCAGCGCATCCGCGTCCGTGTCGGGGGGTAGCTCGCCGGAGGCGATGTCCGCCCGGATGGCGCGGGCGATCTCCCGGACGGTCGAGCGCCTCATCTCCCGCAGGGATGCGGCGACTTCGGATGACGCGGGCGAGGTGTTCAGGGCGGCGCTGATGACGAGGCAGCCGCGGGGGCGGCCGGGAAGGGTGTATTCGACCGCGGCCTCGCGCAGCGCCCGCTCGACGCCCCGGCGGGCGGTCGGCTCCTCGGCCACGGCGCGGGCGAGGAAGCCTCCGTGGTGCCGTCCGTACTCGGCCACGACCTCGTCGAACAGTGCCCGTTTGTCGCCGAAGGCGGCATAGAGGCTGGGGGCGCTGATGCCCATGGCGCGGGTCAGGTCGGAGATCGAGGTGGCCTCGTAGCCCAGCTCCCAGAAGGAGCGGACCGCCTGCTCCAAGGCCGTCTCCCGGTCGAAGGACCGGGGCCGGCCGCGTCGCTTCGTCGCCTCGGTCGTGCGGGTCTCCTTGGTCGCCATGACGGAATTCTATAGCGGGCGGTACGGAACGCGTGCTACGGTTTTTCTGTAGCGAGCGATACATAAATGGCTCGGCGCGAAGGCACACACGTCGGCACGGGCAGACGCAGGCGGGCGTGCGGCCAGAGACATCCATGTCCGGATCAGGGAGGGGCACTGCCATGAGTGCGCTCAGCGGCAAGACGGCACTGGTGACCGGCGGCAGCAGGGGGATCGGACGGGCGATCTCGGAGCGGCTGGCGCGGGACGGCGCGCGCGTCGGGGTGCATTACGGCCGGGACGAGGCCGCGGCCAAGGAGACGGTGGCGAGCATCGAGGCCGCGGGCGGGCAGGCCTTCACCGTGCCCGCGCGACTGGGCGGGGCGGGCGGACCCAAAGCGCTGTGGGCGGCGTTCGACCCACAGGCGGACGGCCTCGACATCCTGGTCAACAACGCCGGCACGGACGGCAGACGGGAGCCGATCCCCCGGGTCACCGAAGCGGACTTCGACCATGTCTTCGCGGTCAACACCAAGGCGCCGTTCTTCATCACCCAGCTCGGTCTGAGCCGGCTGCGGGACGGCGGCCGGATCATCAACACCTCGACGGGGCAGACGCACGGGAGGGCCAAAACCGAGCTGATCGCCTACGCCATGACCAAGGGCGCGATCGATGTCTTCACCCGGACCCTGGCGAAGGAGCTGGGCCCGCGCGGCATCACGGTCAACGCCGTCGCCCCCGGCGCGGTCGACACGGACATGAACGCCGGCTGGTTGCGCGGAGCGGCGAACGCCGAGGCGCAGGCGACGGTCCGGGCGATGTCCCCGCTGGGCCGGATAGCGGACGCCACCGACATCGGTGATATCGCGGCCTTCCTGGCCTCGGACGACAGTCGTTGGGTGACGGGACAGTGGATCGATGCGACGGGAGGTGCGCTGCTCTGACGGCATCCGGAGACGTCTGACGGGGTCTGATGCCGTCCGGCGGGGCCGGAAGGCGGTTGCCGGTCGCCCGTTGTCGGTTGCGGGTTGCGGAGGACAGGTGCCCGACTCGTCATCACCCCGACGGGAAAACGTGCCCTTGTGTTCGGAAGCGCCGCCGGGTCCGGAGGCCTCCGCTCTGATAGATTGGTCTATACCACATGAGACCATTCTCCAGAACGGCAGGCCAAGCGTGGAAGTTGTCATCGTTCCGGACGCCACGGCAGGCGGCGAGCTGATCGCGGGAGCCATCGCCGCCCTGCTGCGCCGTAAGCCCGATGCGCTGCTCGGTGTGGCCACCGGCTCTACCCCGTTGCCGATTTACGAGGCGTTGGCGGCGAAGGTCCGGGCCGGCGCGGTGGACGCCTCACAGGCACGGATCTGCCAGCTCGACGAGTACGTCGGTCTGCCGGCCGGGCACCCCGAGTCCTACCGTTCGGTGGTCCTGCGCGAGGTGGTCGAGCCGCTCGGCCTCGGCGAGGACTCGTTCATGGGGCCCGATGGTTCGGCCGAGGACGTCCAGGCCGCCTGCGAGGCGTACGACCGTGCGCTGCGTGCGGCCGGCGGTGTGGACCTCCAGCTGCTCGGCATCGGCACGGACGGGCACATCGGCTTCAACGAGCCCTGCTCGTCGCTCGCTTCGCGTACCCGTATCAAGACGCTGACCCAGCGGACCCGGGAGGACAACGCCCGGTTCTTCGACAGCCTCGACGAGGTGCCGCACCACGTCATCACCCAGGGCATCGGCACCATCCTGGAGGCCCGCCATCTGGTGCTGCTGGCCACCGGCGAGGGCAAGGCCGATGCCGTGGCCCATGCCGTCGAGGGCCCGGTCGCCGCTCTGGTACCGGCGTCGGCGCTGCAGCTCCACCCGCATGCGACGGTCGTCGTGGACGAGGCCGCGGCCGCCAAGCTGAAGCTCGCCGACTACTTCCGTGCCA
This sequence comes from Streptomyces sp. NPDC048434, assembly GCF_043200375.1. Classification (NCBI taxonomy): domain Bacteria; kingdom Bacillati; phylum Actinomycetota; class Actinomycetes; order Kitasatosporales; family Streptomycetaceae; genus Streptomyces; species Streptomyces sp. NPDC048434. The sequence continues at coordinate 51,857 of NZ_JBICXQ010000018.1, forward strand.
CGTACGCCGCGAAGCCGGAGTGGCAGGGGATCTAGGGGATCTAGGGGATCTGGGGAATCCGGGGTCCGGGGGCGGCAGCGCGTCGTCGGGCGGCATCCCGCGGGGTACGGCAGCAGAGCCGCCGGGAGGCGACCGGAGCAGGTGCCGGGAGGCGACCGGAGCAGGTGCCGGGAGGCGACCGGAGCAGGTGCCGGGAGGCGACCGGAGCAGGTGCCGGGAGGCGACCGAAGTGGGTGCCGGGAGGCGACCGGAGTGGCTGCCGGGCTGCAACCGGGTGGTCCTGCGGGCCGCCTCTGCCGCGTCGCGTCCGGGGTGGCCCGCCGTCGGACCTGAGTGAGCGGCAGGTTCCGAGGGAGCGAGCGCCGAGTGCCGCAGGGATCCACCGCGTCGGAGCCGATGGGGCACCCCGCATCGCGCCCCCATCGGCTCCGACGCGAGTGGGCCAGCGCCCGCGCCCGATGGCTCCGACGGGGCGCGGGCGTGGCTCACTCCCCGCTTGCCGGCTCCCGGCGTCCCGTGAGGACTTCGGCGGCGGCCCGTCCGCAGACGCGGGCGGCCCCGTGGGTGGCGATATGGGGGGCGCCTCGGGGCGGGGACTGGGGGACGCCCATTTCGACGACCGCGGTGTCGGGGCGGGCGGCGAGGAGGGTGCCCAGCGCGTCGGCCATCCACGGATGGCGGTGGACGTCGCGGACCACGGCGACGACGCGGCGGTCCCCGGCCGCCGTGAGCAGACCGTCGATCAGCGCGGCGGGGCCGACCGCGGCGGCGGACTCGGGGGTGCAGGTGGTGGTCTCGGTGCCCGGGAGCAGGCGGGCCAGTTCGGCGGCGACGCCCCAGGGCGTGTCCTCCCCCACGGCGATATTGGCGAGGGGGGTGAAGGCGGCGACGTAAGCGGGCGTGGCCAGTGGCTCGTACGGGCCGTCGGCGGTGAGGCGCAGGGCGCGCCGGGCCGCGGTGAGACCGATCCCGGGCGCGGGCACGGTCCCCTCCCCCGCGCCCGCGCTGCGGGTCCAGCGCGCCAGGGCACGCACCCGGCCCGCGGCGTCGGCGAGCCGGTTCTCCGACAGCTCACCGTCGTGCACCGCCCGCACCAAGGCGTCACGCAACCGCAGCACGGTGTCCTCGTCCGCCAGTCCGCCGCCCACACAGATGGCGTCGGCACCGGCCGCGATGGCCAGCACGCTGCCGCGTTCGAGGCCGTAGGTGGCGGAGATGGCCTGCATCTCCATCCCGTCGGTGACGATCAGTCCGTCGAAGCCGAGTCCGCCCTCGGCGACGGGGGCGCGCAGCAGACCGTGCAGCGCGGCCGGGCTGAGCGTGGCGGGGCGGTCGCCGTCCAGGGCGGGCAGCAGGATGTGTGCGCTCATCACGGCCCGGGTGCCGGCGGCGATGGCGGCGCGGAACGGCACCAGTTCGCGTTCGTGGAGGGTGGCCAGATCGGCGGCGATGCGCGGCAGGTCGTGGTGGGAGTCGACGGCGGTGTCGCCGTGGCCGGGGAAGTGCTTGGTGCAGGCGGCGACACCGGCGGACTGCAGGCCGTCGACGTAGGCGGCGGTGTGCCGGGCCACCAGCTGCGGGTCGGCGCCGAAGGAGCGGACGCCGATGACCGGGTTGGCGGGGTTGGAGTTGACGTCGGCGGAGGGCGCCCAGTTGAGGTTGATGCCACAGTCGGCCAGCCGGCGGCCGAGTTCACGGGCGACTTCGCGGGTCAGTGCGGTGTCGTCGACGGCACCGAGTGCATGGTTGCCGGGGAAGGAGGACCCGCCGCGCACTTCGAGGCGGGTGACATCGCCGCCTTCCTCGTCGATGGCGACGAGGAGGTCCTCCCGTTCGGTACGCAGCCGGTCGGTCAGTGCGGCGAGTTGGGCGGGATCGGCGACATTGCGGCCGAAGAGGCCGACCGAGGTCAGGCCCTCGCCGAGCCGGCGCAGCAGCCAGTCGGGGGCGACGGTGCCGTCGAAGCCCGGCTGGAGGACGGCGAGCGCGTCGCGGGTGAGGGTGTCGGCGGAGCGTACCGAGCGTGCGAGCGGGGTCATGGGCTGCGTTATCCCTTCACTGCGCCGGAGGTGAGACCGCCGACCGCCTTGCGTTGCAGGAACAGGAAGAGGACCAGGATCGGGACGGCGAAGATCGAGGCGGCGGCCATGGTGGCACCCCAGTCGTCCCCGAACTGGCTCTGGAACTGGGAGAGCCACAAGGGGAGGGTGCCCATGGCCGGTTCCTTGTTGAGGACCAGCACGAGCGGGAATTCGTTCCAGGCAGTGATGAAGCCGAAGAGCGAGGTGGCCATGAGACCGGGCGCCAGCAGCGGGAAGACCACCTTGAGGAACGCCTGGCGGCGCGAGCAGCCGTCGACCATCGCGGACTCCTCCAGCTCCTTGGGCACCGCGGCGACATAGCCACGGAGCGTCAGCAGGGTGAAGGGCAGCACCATCAGCATGTAGAAGCAGGTGAGCGGCACCAGGCTGTTGAGCAGATCCGCGTCCCGGACGATCAGGTAGATGGAGATCACCATGACCTCCCAGGGCGCCATCTGGGCGATCATGAAGGTCAGCAGGATGCCCCTGCGGCCCTTGAAGCGCATACGGGTCAGGGCGAAGGCCCCGCAGAGCGCGATCACCAGCGAGAGGCCCACGGCGAGCACGGTCACCACGACCGAGTTCCCGGCCAGGGTCCAGAAGTGGGGGGCGTTCACCGCCGTCGCGAAGTGCTCGAAGGTGCCGTGGAAGGGAAACCACACGGGCTCTTCGGTGATGATGTCCCGGGTCGGCTTGAAGGCCGTACTGAACATCCAGTAGACGGGGAAGACGAAGCCGAGGGCGAGCACGATCGCCGTGGCGTTGGGCCAGATGCGGCCGGCCGTCGCAAAAGCAGTGCGCTTCACCGCTCGTTCTCCTCTTGCTGTTCCTGCCTGAGCGTCAGTCGCAGGTAGTACGCGGTCATCGCGAGCAGCACCACGATCGTCAGCAGGGAGATCGCGGCGCCCATGCCGAAGTGGAGGTTGCCGACGCCCTCGGTGAAGGCGTAGATCGGCAGTGTCTCGGTGAGCCGGTCGGGGCCGCCCTCGTTGATCGCGAAGATCTGCGGGAACGCCTTGAAGACCCAGATGATCTCCAGGAACGTCGTGGCGAGGAAGAACGGCTTGAGGAAGGGGAAGGTGACCGACGTGAACACCTGCCAGGTGCCGGCGCCGTCCATCCGGGCCGCTTCGTAGAGCTCCCTGGGGATGGTCGTGGTGGCGGCGTAGAGGTTGAGGGCCACGAAGGGCAGTGACTGCCAGACGATGAGTACGGTGATGACGAAGAACGTCGACAGCTGGGTGCCGACCCAGTCGTAGTGGGCCATGGCGTGCCAGCCGGCCTTGTCCAGCAGCCAGTTGACGACGCCGTAGCGGGAGTCGAAGAGCCACTGGAAGACGGTGGTGGCGGCGATCACCGGCATGGCCCAGGCCAGCACCAGCGCGAGGGACAGCGTGAGGCGCATCTTCTTGCCGAGCCGGGCCAGCAGCAGTCCGATCAGCACGCCGAGGACCATGATCAGGACGACATTGACCGCGGTGAAGACGAGGGTGCGGAGGGTGACCCGCCAGAACTGCTCGCTGCCCAGGATCTCTTGGTAGTTGCCGGTCCCACGCCAGTCGGTGAGGTGCTGGATCAGCTCCTTCATATTGAGGTTCTGGAAGGAGAGCAGCAGGTTGCGGACCATGGGCCAGCCCAGGAGGACCGCGGTCGCGAGCAGGGCGGGCAGCAGCAGGAGATACGGGGCGCGGCGGGCGGGGGCAAGAGGAGCGCGGCGGGCGGGGGCAAGAGGAGCGCGGCGGGTGGGGGCATGAGGGGCGCCGCGGACGGGGGAAGGGGCGCCGCCCCCGTCGCCCCGTGTAGGCGGGGCGCCCCCCTTGCCGGTCTGCGGCGCGGGCTTGTCCACACCGTCGTCGAGCTGCACTGCCATGGGCCCCTGCTCCCCCTTGTTGCCGTGAAACCTCGGTGCACCTGCTGCCACACACATCACGCACCTACGGGGCCGGGGACGGCCGGCCCCGCAGGCGGCCGGCGGTTACTGCTTGGCGAGCCGCGCGTTGATCTCGGATTCGATGTCCTTGGCGGCATCGGCCGGGGACTTACCGCCCAGAACGGCCGTCATATAGCTCTTGATCGGGTTCGGTACGTTCTCCACCGCGGCCCACTGGGGAATCAGCGGAGTGGTGCCGCCGGACTTCTCCGCCGCGGGCGCAGCGGCCGCCGCGGCCGGGTTCTCCTGTGCGGCACCGGCCAGGTCGGCGGACTTCGGAGTCCAGCCGACCTCCTTGACCATCTGTCCGTCGTTCTGCTTCGACAGGGCAACCTTCAGGAATTCCTTGGCGAGTTCCTGGTTCTTGCCCATACCGGCGACGGCGAAGTTGGAGCCGCCGAGGAATACGCCCTCGGGCTTGGCCGCGGTCTCACCGGGGATGGTGAAGAAGCCGATGTCGTTCTTGATTTCCGGGTTGGCCTTGATGGCGGTGGCGGCCTCGTAGCCCATGGCGATAACGGCGCCGGTCTTGCCCTTGGCGAAGACCTCGGCCTGCTGCGGAGTGGCCTCGTCCTTGTTCTTGGGGGCGGTGCTGAAGGCCTGGTACTGCTTGTAGATGTCCATGGCCTTGGAGACCTTGGGGTCGCCGAGGTTGGAGACCCACTTGCCGCCCTGCTTCTTCACCAGGTCGGCGCCGGTGCCGATGGTCAGGCCGTCGAAGAAGTACCAGTTCTGGCCGGGGAGATACAGCGGCTCGGCGCCGGTCTTCTTCTTGATGGTGTCAAAGGCCTTGAAGAGCTCATTGCGCGTCTTGGGGGTGCCCTTGAGACCGGCCCGGTCCCAGATCTTCTTGTTGTACATCACCACGCGGTTTCCGGCGTACCACGGCAGTGCGTACTGCTTTCCGTCCACGAGCGAGGCCTTGTTGAAGGCGTCGTTCCAGTCGGAGCCGATCTCCTTCTTCAGATCGCCGAGATCGGCCAGGGCACCCGCCTTGGCGTAGGCGGCGGTCTGGGTGTTGCCGATTTCGACGACGTCCGGCGGGGTGTCCTCGGAAAGGGCGGTGCTCAGCTTCTGCTGAATGCCGTTCCACTGCTGGACCTTGAACTCGACGGTGGCGCCGGTCTTCTTCTTGAACTGCGCGGAGACCTGTTTGGTCCACTGCGCCGGATTCGAACCACTCATCACCCAAACGGTCAGCTTCTGGCCCTTGAAGCCATCCGCGCCCGCCTTGTTGCCGTCGCTGGACCCACAGGCAGCGACACTCACCAGCATTCCCGCGACCGCCGTCGCTGCTATGAGCCCACGCTTCATTGCGCTCTCCCCCAAAGGCCGGGTGTGGTCTTTAATGGTTTAGACCAGTGCCCGCAGCTTGGCCTAGACCTTTTGGGGTGTCAAGGGTGTATAAGAGTCGCTGTCAGGTCCGTTACCGGACCGACATCTGGCGAGCCGGGACCTGCAAGGGAGCGCGGGAAACCCACCCGTGCCACGATGTGAGCCGCTACGTACGGAGGAGCCGGTGACGGCAGCACCACAGGAGTCGGAGAGGCGGGGCATGGAGACGGACGGGGGCAACGGTGCCGGCAGCGGGGGCGGCACGCGCACCGCGCGGGTACCCAAGTACTACCGCCTCAAGCGGCACTTGCTGGAGATCACCGAGACCCTGCCGCCCGGCACCCCGGTCCCGCCCGAGCGCACCCTCGCCGCGGAGTTCGACACCTCGCGCACGACGGTGCGTCAGGCCCTGCAGGAGCTGGTCGTCGAGGGCCGATTGGAACGCATCCAGGGCAAGGGCACCTTTGTCGCCAAGCCCAAGGTGTCCCAGGCACTGCAACTGACGTCCTATACGGAGGACATGCGGGCCCAGGGGCTGGAGCCCACCTCCCAGCTGCTGGACATCGGCTATGTCACCGCCGACGACCGGCTCGCCGGCCTGCTCGACATCACCACCGGCGGCCGGGTGCTGCGCATCGAACGGCTGCGACTGGCCAGCGGCGAGCCGATGGCCATCGAGATCACCCATCTGTCGGCGAAGCGCTTTCCCGCGCTCCGCCGCAACCTCGTCAAATACGCCTCCCTCTACACCGCGCTCGCCGAGGTCTACGACGTCCGCCTGGCGGAGGCCGAGGAGACCATCGAGACCTCGCTCGCCACCCCGCGCGAGGCCGGTCTGCTGGGCACGGACGTCGGCCTGCCGATGCTGATGCTCTCCCGGCACTCGCTCGACGCACAGGGGCAGCCGGTGGAGTGGGTGCGCTCGGTCTACCGGGGCGACCGCTACAAGTTCGTCGCCAGACTGCGCCGCCCCACGGACTGACCCGCCACCCCGGGGTACGGCGCGCCCCTCGACGCCCCCGCTTCCGTCACCGCCTGCCCTAAACCGGGATGAACCAGGCAATTGACCGCGCAGCGGGGGTGCCTCCGGGTGGATTCTTCATACCGATATGCGGACAGCTAGTGACGCGCGCCACGCCCCTGCCATAGATTTCCAGCCGATTACACAGGCAGCAGCCAGGGGACGGAGCCGCGGTCATGACACAGTCGGTCGAATCACCGGATCGCAGACAGGTGGTCACACCCACGCGGGTGATCGCCGGAGTCTGCCTGATCGCTCCGTTCGTGGCGATGCTGTGGGTGAGCTCGTACGCCAGGATCGAGCCGAAGCTCATCGGGATCCCGTTCTTCTACTGGTACCAGATGACGTGGGTGCTGATCTCGACCGTGCTCACGGTGATCGCGTACAAGCTGGTGCAGCGTGAGCAGCGCGCCCGCAAGGGCGGTGTGGGCCGGTGAATCTCACCACGACAGCGGCGAGCACCTCCGAGGCTCTCGCCGCCTCCTCGACCAAGGGCATCAACGGCGTGGCCCTCGCCGTCTTCATCTTCTTCTTCCTCGCCGTGACGGTCATGGGGTTCCTGGCCGCCCGCTGGCGCAAGGCCGACCAGTCCGCCAGCCTCGACGAATGGGGGCTGGGCGGCCGCAGCTTCGGCACCTGGGTGACATGGTTCCTGCTGGGCGGTGACCTCTACACCGCGTACACCTTCGTGGCCGTCCCGGCGGCGATCTACGCGGCGGGAGCGGCCGGCTTCTTCGCCGTGCCGTACACCATCCTGGTGTACCCCCTCATCTTCACCTTCCTCCCCCGCCTCTGGTCGGTCTCGCACAAGCACGGCTACGTCACCACCTCCGACTTCGTGCGCGGCCGCTTCGACTCCAAGGGCCTGTCGCTGGCCGTGGCGCTCACCGGCATCCTCGCCACGATGCCGTACATCGCGCTCCAACTGGTCGGCATCCAGGCCGTCCTGGACGTGATGGGCATCGGCGGCGGCGAGCACACCAACTGGTTCGTCAAGGACCTGCCGCTGCTGATCGCCTTCGCCGTGCTGGCCGCGTACACCTACTCCTCGGGTCTGCGGGCACCGGCGCTGATCGCGTTCGTCAAGGACGGGCTGATCTACCTCGTCATCACCGTCGCGATCATCTACATCCCGATCAAGCTGGGCGGCTTCGACGCGATCTTCGACACGGCCGGCAAGGCGCTCGCCCAGCCCGGCCCGGTCGCCGGCAAACCGCGTGGCGAGCTGATCAGCGGCCCCAACGCCCAATGGGGGTATGCGACCTTGGCGCTCGGCTCGGCGCTGGCGCTCTTCATGTACCCGCACTCGATCACCGCGACGCTGTCCTCGCGCAGCCGCAATGTGATCCGCCGCAACACCACCATCCTGCCGCTGTACTCCCTCATGCTGGGCCTGCTGGCGCTGCTCGGCTTCATGGCGATCAAGGCCGGCACGGACATCCAGGGCAACCCGCAGCTGGCCATCCCGCAGCTCTTCGAGGACATGTTCCCGAGCTGGTTCTCCGGCGTGGCGTTCGCCGCGATCGGCATCGGCGCGCTGGTGCCCGCGGCCATCATGTCCATCGCCGCGGCCAACCTCTTCACCCGCAACGTCTACAAGGACTTCCTCAAACAGGACGCCACTCCCGAGCAGGAGCACAAGGTCGCCAAGCTGGTCTCGCTGCTGGTGAAGGTCGGCGCGCTGGTCTTCGTCCTCACCATGGACAAGACGATCGCGATCAACTTCCAGCTGCTGGGCGGCATCTGGATCCTGCAGACCATGCCGTCCCTGGTCGGTGGCCTGTTCACCCGCTGGTTCCACCGCTGGGCACTGCTGGGCGGCTGGGCGGTCGGCATGCTCTACGGCACGCTCGCGGCATACGGCGTCGCCAGTCCGACCCAGGCCCACTTCGGCGGCTCCAGCAAGGAGATCCCGGGCATCGGTGAAATCGGCTACATCGGCCTGACCGCCTTCGTCCTGAACGTCGTCGTGACGGTCGTCCTGACCATCGTCCTCAAGGCCGTCAACGCCCCCGAAGGCACCGACGAAACCAGCCCCGCCGACTATGCGGCAGACGCCGGCGACGAGGGCGTCGCCGCCGAACTGCCCCCCGCCACGGCAGGCGCACCGGCCGGCCACTGAACCACCGGCCCGCACACGGCTACGGGCCGCCACGTCCCCCGGGGCGCGGCGGCCCGTAGCCGTTTCCTGCCCCAAGGCGCGGCCCGTGGCGGGCCGGCGAGCGCGGTCATGGAGCCCTCCCCTGCTGCGCCGGACGGGCCGGGTTGCGTGCCGCAGGCCAGGGGGGAAGCCACTGACAGGCACTGTGTGATCACTCACGACACACTAGATGTGGTGGTGCAAGTGAAGAGGCGCCACCACATGTATGCTCGACCTCGCTGTCGCCGCAGGGGAATCCGGTGGGAATCCGGAACTGTCCCGCAACGGTGTTGGAGCGGGCTCGGTCGGCCGAACAACGGCCCTGGCACGCGCCCGTGAAGTCCGAAGACCTGCCGACGGTACGCCCGCACCGCCATGGGTGCGGACGTCGATACGTCCGGGCCCCGAGGGTTGGGCCGGTGGACGCCGCGCGGTGTGCCCGCGCACCCCTGACCAACACGGGGTGCCGCATGCCCGCGTGCGCCCGTCGCGTCCCTCTCCTCCTGGCCCCCGCCGAGTGAGGGAGAGCACCACGTGACCATCGCGCCAACGGAGCCCGCGTCAGACGCCGAGGTCGTGCCGCCCGCGGTGGCCACGCCTGCCGGTCCCGCCGACGGCGGACCGGGCGAGGACGGTCCGGGCGTCGCCCTGTTGCGCACCCTGACCGACCTGACCGCGGACCTGACCGCGACCGACCCCGGCAAGGTGGCCGCCGCCGCCCTGCGCGGCCGGCACGCGGGCTCCGACGAGGCCGAACTGCGGTCGCTGGCCACGGACGCCGCCGCCGGTCTGATCGGTGACGAGCCGCAGTACTCCAAGCTCGCCGCGCGTCTGCTCACCCTTGCCATCGCGGAGGAGGCGGCCGGACAGGGGGCGGTCGCCTTCTCCGCCTCCGTCGAAACCGGCCACCGCGAGGGCCTGATCGCCGATGAGACCGCGGAGTTCGTACGGACCCACGCGGCCCGTCTGGACGCGCTGGTCGACAAGGCGCTGGCCGACGGTGCCGATGACCGGTTCGGCTACTTCGGACTGCGCACCCTGCACTCGCGCTACCTCCTGCGCCACCCCACCACCCGTCAGGTCATCGAGACCCCCCAGCACTTCCTGCTGCGGGTGGCCTGCGGCCTCGCCGAGGACCACAGCGAGCGCGCGCTGGACGAGGTCGCCGAGCTCTACCGCCTCACCAGCTCGCTGTCCTACCTCCCCTCCTCCCCCACCCTCTTCAACTCCGGTACCCGCCACCCGCAGATGTCGTCCTGCTATCTGCTGGACTCGCCGCTGGACGAGCTGGACTCGATCTACGACCGCTACCACCAGGTCGCGCGGCTCTCGAAGCACGCGGGCGGCATCGGCCTCTCCTACTCCCGCATCCGCGCCCGCGGTTCGCTGATCCGCGGCACCAACGGGCACTCCAACGGCATCGTGCCGTTCCTGCGCACCCTGGACGCCTCGGTCGCGGCCGTGAACCAGGGCGGCCGGCGCAAGGGCGCCGCCTGTGTCTACCTGGAGACCTGGCACGCCGACATCGAGGAGTTCCTGGAGCTGCGCGACAACACCGGTGAGGAGGCCCGCCGTACGCACAACCTGAACATCGCCCACTGGATCCCGGACGAGTTCATGCGCCGCGTGGAGGCGGACGCCGACTGGTCGCTGTTCTCGCCCTCGGACGCCCCGGAGCTGGTGGACCTGTGGGGCGACGCGTTCGACGCCGCCTACCGCAAGGCCGAGGCCGAGGGCCGGGCGCTCAAGCAGATCCCGGCCCGGGTGCTGTACTCCCGCATGATGCGCACCCTGGCGCAGACCGGCAACGGCTGGATGACGTTCAAGGACGCCGCCAACCGCACCGCCAACCAGACCGCCGAGCCCGGCCAGGTCGTGCACTCCTCCAACCTGTGCACCGAGATCCTGGAGGTGACGAACGACGGGGAGACCGCGGTCTGCAACCTGGGATCGGTGAACCTCGCCGCGCACCTGGGCGACGAGGCCGCCGGCTGGGAGGAGGCGATGGACTGGGAGCGGCTGGACGCCACGGTCCGTACCGCCGTCACCTTCCTCGACCGTGTGGTGGACATCAACTTCTACCCGACCGAGCAGGCCGGGACCTCCAACTCCCGCTGGCGCCCGGTGGGTCTGGGACTGATGGGCCTGCAGGACGTGTTCTTCCGGCTGCGGCTGCCCTTCGACTCGCCGGAGGCGCGGGAGCTGTCGACCCGGATCTCCGAGCGCATCATGCTCGCCGCCTACGAGGCGTCCGCCGACCTCGCCGAGCGGCACGGCCCGCACCCGGCGTGGTCCGCGACCCGCACCGCCCGTGGTGTGCTGCACCCGGACCACTACCCGAACGCCGAGCCCGGCTGGGCCGACCGCTGGGCGGCGCTGCGCTCCCGTATCGCCGTGACCGGCATGCGCAACTCCCTGCTGCTGGCGATCGCGCCGACCGCGACCATCGCCTCGATCGCGGGCGTGTACGAGTGCATCGAGCCGCAGGTCTCCAACCTCTTCAAGCGCGAGACGCTCTCCGGCGAGTTCCTCCAGGTCAACGCCTATCTGATCGAGGAGCTCAAGGCGCTGGGGCTGTGGGACGCGCGGACCCGGGACGCACTGCGCGAGGCCAGCGGCTCGGTGCAGGACGTCAGCTGGATCCCGGCGGAGATCCGTGCGCTGTACCGCACGGCGTGGGAGATCCCGCAGCGCGCCCTGATCGACATGGCCGCGGCCCGTACGCCCTACCTCGACCAGAGCCAGTCGCTGAACCTCTTCATGGCGTCGCCGACCATCGGCAAGCTCAGCTCGATGTACGCCTACGCCTGGAAGCGCGGCATCAAGACGACGTACTACCTGCGCTCCCGCCCGGCGACCCGGATCGCGCAGTCCGCGCGCGGCGGCGCCGCCACCACCGCCCCCGTACCGCAGCAGGCCACCGACCCCGAGGCGGTCGCCTGCTCCCTGGAAAACCCCGAGTCCTGCGAGGCCTGCCAGTAATGACCACCGAGACCAACGCCGCGGCCGCGCACACCGCCACCACCGGCACCAAGAACCTCCTGGACCCGGGCTTCGAGCTGACGCTGCGCCCGATGCGGTACCCGGACTTCTACGACCGCTACCGCGACGCGATCAAGAACACCTGGACCGTGGAGGAGGTCGACCTCCACTCCGACGTCGCCGACCTCGCCAAGCTCTCGCCGGGCGAGCAGCACATGATCGGCCGGCTGGTCGCGTTCTTCGCGACCGGTGACTCGATCGTCTCCAACAACCTGGTGCTGACGCTCTACAAGCACATCAACTCCCCCGAGGCGCGGCTGTACTTGAGCCGTCAGCTCTTCGAGGAGGCCGTGCACGTCCAGTTCTATCTGACGCTGCTGGACACCTATCTCCCCAACCCGGACGACCGCGCCGCCGCCTTTGCGGCCGTGGAGAACATCCCGTCCATCCGGGAGAAGGCCGAGTTCTGCTTCAAGTGGATGGACTCGGTCGAGAGCATCGACCGCCTGGAGTCCAGGGCCGACCGGCGCCGCTTCCTGCTGAACCTGATCTGCTTCGCGGCCTGCATCGAGGGGCTGTTCTTCTACGGCGCCTTCGCCTACGTGTACTGGTTCCGCTCGCGGGGCCTGCTGCACGGGCTGGCCACCGGCACCAACTGGGTCTTCCGCGACGAGTCCATGCACATGGAGTTCGCGTTCTCGGTGGTGGACACCGTCCGCCAGGAGGAGCCCGACCTCTTCGACGACAAGCTGGAGCAGCAGGTCACCGAGATGCTCAAGGAGGCCGTCGAGGCGGAGCTGCAGTTCGGCCGCGATCTGTGCGGTGACGGCCTGCCGGGCATGAACACCGACTCGATGCGCGAGTACCTCCAGTGCGTCGCCGACCAGCGGCTGCAGCGGCTCGGCTTCGCGCCGGTCTACGGCTCGGAGAACCCGTTCTCCTTCATGGAGCTGCAGAACGTCCAGGAGCTGACCAACTTCTTCGAGCGCCGGGCGTCCGCCTACCAGGTCGCCGTCGAGGGTTCGGTCTCCTTCGACGACGACTTCTAGGAACCCACCGCGGCCCCCTTCGGCCCGCCCACCTGCCATTGTGAGCGTTCTGTTACCTCGGCAACCGGAGTCAGAGCCGCCGCATCTAGCTGGGCATGAAGCGCACGAAGGGGCGTCGCCGGTTCATCGACTATCCGCGGCAGGGACGGGAGGGTCCGCGCCGCTGGCTGCCGTCATGGCGCCAGTGGCTCGGCACCCTCTCGCTCGGCATCGTCGGCCTGGCCGGGCTGTTCGCCGCGGTCTACGCGACGATCGATGTGCCGAACGAGAATGCGCTGGCCGGCCAGGAGGCCACCGTCTATTACTGGGCGGACGGCAGCCAGATGGTGAGCGTGGGCGCCGTCAACCGGCAGAACGTCACCCTCGACAAGGTTCCCGACTCCGTCGAGAATTCCGTGATCGCGGCGGAGAACGCCACCTTCTACAGCGACGCCGGAGTCTCCCTCCAGGGCATCGGCCGCGCCCTGGTCAACATGGTCTCCGGCGAGGAGACCCAGGGCGGCTCCACCATCACCCAGCAGTATGTGAAGAACACCTATCTCTCGCAGGACCAGACGGTCACCCGCAAGGTGCGGGAATTCATCATCTCGCTGAAGGTGAGCAACCAGAAGTCCAAGCAGGAGATTCTGCGGGGATATCTCAACACCAGCTGGTTCGGCCGTGGTTCGTACGGCATCCAGGCCGCCGCCCATGCGTATTACGGCATTGACGCCAAGGACCTCGATCCCAGCCGGGGCGCCGTGCTGGCCGCCTTGCTGAAGGGGTCGGAACAGTACGACCCGGGGCTGAGCGAGGCCAATCACGCGCGGGCCGTGGCACGCTGGAAATGGATACTCGACCGGCAGGTCGCCACCGGGAAGATGAGCAAGGAGGAGCGGGCGAAATACCGCACCTTCCCCGAGCCCCGGGGGCAGTCCAAACCCACCAGCCAGGCTGGCCAGACCGGCTATCTCGTCGATGTCGCCAACAAGTTCATCAAGGCCGAGACCGGTCTGACCGACAAGGATCTGGCGCGCGGCGGCTATCGCATTCACACCACCTTCGACAAACAGCGCACCCACCGGCTGGAAAAGGCCGTGCAGGACGTCCGCCGGGACACCATCGATCCGACGCAGCGCGCGGCCGACAACTATGTGGAATTCGGCGCGGCCTCCGTACGCCCCAAGGACGGGGCGATCGTCGCGCTCTACGGCGGCGCGGACGCCACCCGGCACTTCAGCAACAACGCGGACACCACGGCAGTCCCGGCCGGCTCCGCCTTCAAGCCGTTCGTGCTGGCGGCCGCACTCCAGCGGCCGGACGACGAGCCCGCGGCCACCACGGCACAGCCGGTGGACCACAAGACCGGGTTCGAGGATCTGTCCGAGGCGCTGATGAAGGCCGAGAGCCCGCCGTTCGTCCAGGCCGGGCAGCGTATCGGGCTGGAGCGGATCCGTGATCTCGCGGTGGCCGCGGGGCTGCGCAAGGAGAGCATGGCCCGCCTGGAGCAGACCTTCCCGCTGGGCACCTCCGCCCCCAGCGCGATACGGATGGCGAGCGCCTACACCACCTTCGCCGACGGCGGGCTGCACACCGACCCGTACGCGGTGTCCGGGATGACCCACAACGGCAAGAAGGTATCCGGCTTCCACCGCCCCGAGCCCGTGCAGATCCTCGACGCCGGGGTCGCCCAGCAGGTGTCCAGCGCCCTGGAGGGAGTCGGCTGGCGCACCCTGGGGCAGCCGGACGACGCGAAGCCCCAGCAGCCGGTCGCGGCCGGCCGCACGGAGCCGGGCGACCGGATGAAGTCGGCGTGGTTCATCGGCAGCCCGTCTGCCCTCGGCCCGGAGTTCGGTTCCGTGCCCGGCACCGGATCGGGCAACGCGGGCGGTGTCCGCCCCGACCGGGCGCCCGGCGCCGCGGTGGGAAATGAGCCGACCACCGCCGTCACCATGTTCCGCAACAAGCCCGGAGCGCCCGAGCTGCTGCCGATGCAGGGCGTCGGCGGGTCCAGTACCGAGCTGGGGACCGACATCCCGCCGAAGATCTGGCGCGCCTACCAGCAGGGGTTGTGAGCGAGGCGCCCGGCCGTCGGCCGGGCGCCCGCCCGTTCGCCTCAGTCGTTGGCGACGACGGGGTAGCGCGGCTCCAGCTCGGCCATCTGCTTCAGCGCGTCCTTGCGGTCCCGCTTGCTGAGCCGGTCGATGTAGAGGTAGCCGTAGAGGTGATCGGTCTCGTGCTGCAGGCAGCGCGCGAAGTAGCCGGTGCCCTCGACCGCGATCGGCTCGCCCTTGGCGTCCTGGCCGCGGACCACGGCGTAGTCGGGGCGGGCCAGCGAGGCGTAGGCGCCGGGCACGGACAGACAGCCCTCGTTGGAGTCGTCCAGGATCCGGCGCTCGGACGGCAGCTCGTCCAGCACCGGGTTGCAGATCGCGCCGACGTGCCGCACGCCCTGGTCGTCCAGGCAGTCGTAGACGAAGACCTTCAGATCCACACCGATCTGGTTCGCGGCCAGGCCCACGCCCTCGGCGGTGCGCTGGCTGGCGAACATGTCGTCGATGAGCTGGGCGAGCTGGTCGTCGAACTCCGTGACGTTCTTGCACTCCTTGTGGAGCACGGGATTGCCGACGACCGTGATCGGCCGCGAGGTGCCGCGCTCACGGTGCGCGGTCTCCCGCTCCTCCGCGTCCGTGACGTCGTCGCTGAATACTTCGTCCACGCGCTGGTCACCATCTTGATCAAACACAGGCTGCTGGGCCATCTCCGCCGTACGCCTTCCTGAAAACCCTGAGTAGTCGCCCTACAGCCTACGGGGGCCCGCTCGGGCTCTCAGCAGACCTCTTCAAGATCCCGCCATTCCCGGGTGTCCGGGCTGTCCGCGACCCAGCCGTCCAGCAGGCCGCGCACCAGGGCGGACGGCGCCGCGATACCGCACTCGCGCTCCGGCACCCACAGCGAGCCCGCGGTCCGGTGTCCCAGCGGCCCGGGGTGGCCCGGCTCACTGTGGTCGTGCGGGTCCAGATGCTCGCCGTCGCCCTCGTCGCTGGGCATCCGGCTCTCCGAGCACGTACGGCACAGCAGCCGCACGGACGAGGACCAGTCCTCGGCGGCGAAGCCCGCATCGGCCGCCAGCCGCTCCAGGGCGTCCCGGTCGGCCTCCGTGGCGGCCTCCAGGAGCACCACCCAGGTGGGGACCGGAGAGGGCGCCCACAGCTCGATCTCGTCGAAGACCGGATACGCCCGGGTGGCACCGTCGGCACCCGCCGCGATGGTCCGCTCGCCGTGCGGGACGCCGTCGTGCAGCACCACCTCGCCCCAGCGCCGCCCGGAGGACGGCAGCGGGATCGAGAGCACCTCGATACGGGCCGGGTCCAGCCGGCGGCCCCAGACCACCTCGGCCTCGCCCTCCGGGGAGAGGCGGACGGCGGCGCTGCCCAGGGCCATACCGAGCGGTTCGCCGGACGGCGAGCCCTCGCTGGGGACCTTGAGGCCGTAGGCCTGCCAGGACCGGCGGGCCAGCGGCCAGTCCTGCAGGGCGGTGGCGGCGATGCCGACGTTCCACCAGTCGGGCGCCCCGCTCTCGCGGTCCAGCAGCGCGACGGCGCGCAGACCGGCGGCCCTGGCCTGCTCCCAGTCGTGCCGGAACTTGTGCAGCAGCGCGAGGTTGAACCAGGACTCCGACAGCCACGGCTCCATGTCCGCGGCGCGGGTCAGCAGCGCTCCCGCGTCCTCGTAACGGCCGTCGCCGATCAGCGTGAAAGCGCGGTCGGTCGCCTGCCGCCACGAGGCGGAGGGCCGATGCCGTACCTTGCCGAAGATCCTCACGATTCCCGCCTGCTGGTTGCTCTTGATGCCGCTGGGATGGGGTCCCGAGCGGCGTCCGGGGCCTTCTGAGGGGCCCACTCGACAACCTGCCACAGATTGCCGTCGGGCTCAGCCTGGTTTGCTGGTCCCCCTGCGGCTCCTTGCCCTTCGCCGACCCCCTGAACCCCCTGAAAGGGGCTTCCTTCGCATCCAACCATGCCCATCTCGGAGGGCGCTCATTACCCATGGGTTCCATGACATCGGGCGCTCGCTACGGGCTCAACGGCCCGGATACGGGAGCCGGAGCGGCGAGACGGCCCCCAAAGGCGGCGGTCGACCGGCCGTGGACCGACTCCTGCACCGGCCGTGGACCCTTACCTGCCCTACCGGGGCATACGCATCCAGGGCGGGGTGGCGTACGCCGGGAGGCCGGGCACCGCCCGTCCCCCGCCGCCAGAAGCAGTCGGTCATCTCACACCGCCCGGCCACCGCACGCCAGCACCCGGGCCAGCGCCTCGACGACCCGGGGCTCGTGGTCCTGCGCGGTGGCCAGCCGCAGCCGCTCCAGTGCGCGCAGCGAGCCGCCCGGTCCCGCCGACTCCCCCGACAGATCGTCGTAGGCGTTGACCGTGCGGACGATACGCGCCGTGACCGGCTGGTCCCGGTACGGATCGGCCTGCCGCTCGACGATCATCGCGACCTCCGTGGGCACCCCGGTCTGCCGGACCACGGCGCCGCCCAGCAGCGCGATACGGCGCTGTTCGGCGGGCGGCAGCGGCGCGGTGGCGCCGTCCGGCACCGGGTCCAGGAGCGAGAGCTGGCCGATGTCGTGCATCAGCGCGGCGTATTCGAGTACGTCCAGGTCCGGTTCGTTCAGGCCGAGTTCACGGCCCACGGCGCGGCTGAGCGCGGCCACCCGGCGGGCGTGGCCGTGCGGGGTGTAGCCGGCGATCTCGGTGGAGCGGGCCAGCGAGGCGATGGTCTGGCGGTAGGTGGTACGGACGGCCGCGAACCGGCGGAAGGCGAACTGGGTCAGCAACAAGGGCAGACAGAAGACCGGCAGCGCCCACAGCCCGGCGACCGCGGTGGCCAGCGAGATCACCACTCCGGTGGCACAGATCGCCGAGCCGATGCCGGGCAGCGCCCGCAACTCGTCGCGCAGCAGCGGCGCGTACGGCCAGCCGGTGCGGGCGCGGGCGAGCACGGCCGCCAGCACCGCGTCGCACAGCGCGGTCAGCGCCATCAGGCCGATCATGAACAGCGGGTAGACCGGTCCGGCGGCCACCCAGGTGTTCAACGTCCCGGTGTTGTAGAGGGGCTGGAAGCAGGTGGCGGCGAAGCCGATGGTCAGCATCCGGCGCGCGAGATGGTCGAGGGCCGGTCCCCGGCCACGGGCGATCTGCGGGACGAGTCCGACCAGCCCGGCCGCCAGGACCACGGCCACGGTCTGCGGTACGCCATGGGTCGTCGGCCGTCCGCCGGCCTCACCGAGCAGGGCGTACGCGAGGGCGCCGGCCGCACCGAGCGGGGCGCCCTCCCGCTCTCCCGGCACCCGCCCCCCGGCCGCCGGTGCGGGCCCCCGGCCCACCAGCTCGCCCACCGCGATCAGCACCCCGAAGGCCAGCGCGATCCCGGGCTCGGCCAGGCCCTCCCAGAGCGTCCGGCCGAGCGACCAGCACGCCAGCGCGCCGGCCGGGGCGTAGACCGCGGCGATCACCGTGCTTCCCCGTGTGGCAGGCACGCCGATGCGGGGGGCACGGCCGTCCGCCGCCCGGCTCCCGGGCGGCCGGGGGCCCTCCTGGGCGCCGCTCATCGCGTGCCGTCCCGCCCGGCCCCTTCGGGACGCAGCGCGGGCCGCCGAGCCGGTCGCCACCCGCCGACGGCCGGTTCCCCGGCCCCGTGCGGCGTGACGGCTCCCTGCGATGTGACCGTTCCCTGAGGTGTGACTGTTCCCTGTGGTGCGTCGGCTCCCTGTGGTGCGTCCGCTCCCTTCCCCTCCCGCACCGCATCGGGCTCCGCGTCCGCCGCCGTCACCAGGTCCGGGTGCCAGCCGTACCGGTCGAGCGACGCCGCCAACGCCCGCACCATCCGCGGGTCGAACTGCTCCCCGGCGCACTTCCGCAGCTCCGCCACCGCCACCGGCACCGGCCGTGCCCGGCGGTAGGAGCGGGTCGAGGTCATCGCGTCGAAGGCGTCCGCGACCGCCACCACCCGGGCGAATTCGGGGATCTGATGCCCTATCAGTCCGTAGGGATAGCCGCGCCCGTCCAGCCGCTCGTGGTGGTGCAGGATCGCCGCCCGCGCCTCCCCCAGGAAGCCGATACCCCGCACGATCTCGTGCCCGTACTCGGGATGCAGTTCGATGACCCGGCGCTCCTGCGGCGTCAGCGGTCCGTCCTTGCGCAACAGCCGGGTGGGCACGCCGAGTTTGCCGACGTCGTGCAGGATGCCGGCGAACCGCAGCACCTCCACCCGGTCCTCCGCCATGCCCAGCTCCCGGGCGATCATCACCGAGGCGCGCCCGACCCGCTCGCTGTGCCCGCGGGTGTAGCGGTCCTTGATGTCCACGGCCTGCACGAGGGCGCGGATGGTGGCCTGATGGGCGGTGCGTTCACGGTGGTACTGGACGAAGACCCAGCACGACAGGCACATCGGCAACAGCACCAGCAGTGCCGCAGCCGGGCCGTACGAACTGCGCCACAGGACCGCCATCATCAGCCCGGCCAGGCCGTGCACCAGGTGCGGCCCCAGCGAACCGGGCAGCGCGCCGCGCCAGGCGGTGCGCAGGGGGTGCCGCTCGGCGGCGACCAGCACGCCGCCGTCGAGCGCCGCGAGTACCGCGCAGAAGGTGGCGGCGGCGGCCGCGGCCGGCAGCAGCAGAACGGGGAACTGCGGTGCGGACAGCGGGTGGTGGCCGATGGTCCGGAAGACCTGGGCGGCCGCGCAGCAGGCCAGCGCCAGCTCGGCGGCGTGCCAGAGCCTGCGGGCGCCGGCCGAGCGCGCCTCGGCCGGCCCGGTCAGCGCCCCGGGGACGGCGGCCAGTGCGGCCAGCGGCGGCGGCAGCAGAAAGACCCCGGCGAGAAGTACGGGGCTGGCCCAGCCGGCGATGGAGCCCCCGGACGCCCCGGCGGAACCCCCGCCGTACGGCACCCGGCCGCTCACCAGCGGGCAGCGGTGCAGCTGTTCGCACAGCGCGTACAGGACGGCCAGGGCCAGGGTGCTGCTCCAGGGGGCGTCGGCGCCGAGCCGTAACGCCGGGGCGGCACACAGCGCCGCGGCCAGCGCGGCGCAGCCGATATACCCTCGCGCGGCCGCCGGAAGTCCCCGCATCGCGCCCTCCTCACCGTGCCCACCGCTCGCCCCCACGCTCGTGAGGAGCAGAGGGCCCCGCCCTGCCTCCGCAGTGCGCTGGGGTCCGGTGAGAATAGAGGGGCTGGGCCGCCGGGGAAGGTGCATCAGCGGATCGGGCAGGACGAATCGCCCCGCCCCTCACCCCTTAGGGTGATGTGCCGCGTTATTCGGCCCGCGCGGTCTCGCTCCGTGCATCGGTGGAACCGGTCGCCTCGGACGGACCGGTCCCCTTCTCGGAGGCGGCCGCCTGCTCGCGCTGTGCCTGTTCCTTCTTGGCCTGTTCGAGCACGCTCACCTCGGGCACGGTCTCCCCGGCCCGGATGAGGTCGATCCGGCCCATGACCTTGGAGCGCAGATCGCTGGGGACGTCGTCATGGCCGCAGCAGCGCTTGACGAGCTTCTTGACCGCCTGCTCCAGGCCGTACTTCTCCAGGCACGGCGAGCATTCGTCGAGATGCACCTGGAAATCTGCGCACTCCCCTTCGGGCATCTCCCGGTCGAGATACTCGTAGAGGTGGTCAAGGACCTCTGAGCAGTCCTTCTCGTGCGGCTCTCCGCAGCTCATGATCCCGAGCCTTTCCGGTCGTGCGACTCCGACGTGCGCGCGGACTCCGGGTCCGCGGTCGCCGCCCCCGCCGGGACCAGCCCGCGCTCACGGGCGTAGTCCTCCAGCATGCCGCGCAGTTGGCGCCGGCCGCGGTGCAGACGGGACATCACCGTGCCGATGGGTGTCCCCATGATGTCCGCGATCTCCTTGTACGCAAACCCTTCGACATCCGCCAGGTAGACCGCGATACGGAACTCCTCGGGAATCTCCTGGAGCGCGGCCTTCACATCGGAGTCGGGGAGGTGGTCGAGCGCCTGCGACTCGGCCGAGCGCAGTCCCGTCGACATATGCGACTCGGCGCGCGCCAGCTGCCAGTCCTCGATCTCCTCGGCGGCGCTGCGCTGGGGCTCACGCTGCTTCTTGCGGTAGGAGTTGATGAAGGTGTTCGTCAGGATGCGGTACAGCCACGCCTTGAGGTTGGTGCCCTCCCGGAACTGGTGGAAGGACGCATACGCCTTTGCGTAGGTCTCCTGCACCAGGTCTTCCGCGTCCGCCGGGTTGCGCGTCATGCGCAGCGCGGCGGAGTACATCTGGTCCAGGAACGTCAGCGCATCCCGCTCGAAGCGCGCATTGCGCTCGGCAGCGCTCTCCTGAGCCTTGTCCTCAGCCGTGCCGTCGGTCCCTGTGACCGGACCCACCTCCTCCAACACCGTCATGGATCCCGATGCGGACCCACCCGATTCGGAGAATAGACGACGATCCGGTGCCGCCGCCGCTCCAGCCAGGGCGGGCTGCGTCACCTGCATCTGCGACCACGGCAGGTCGGCGGCCGGGCGGGCCGGGCAAGCGATTCCCATGCGGCGGGCTCCCATTCCTCGTACTTCACCGGACGTATTCGCGTACTACGCCTGGCACAACAGCGACATGCGGCGCGGCATTCCCGGCGCCCGCGGTCAAGGACGGGGTTCCGGGGGCCGGGTTCCGGACGGAGCGCGGGCAGTATTCCGGGGCCGGGGTCGGACGGGATACGGGCGGACGGCCGGGCAGACCTCCGTACGGCTTCCCGACGGCCCTCCGGCGGACCGGCAGACTTGGCACACCTGGCAGACCGGCAACAGTTGGCAAACCCGCTTGCCGCTTCGGCAAGCGAGCGAGGGAGCAGGGGACGGTCAGCCGAACATCCCGTCCAGCCAGGCCGCCGCGGCGTCCGTGATCACGGCCATCGACTCCGCCTCCTCGACGCCCGCCTTCTTCGGCACCGCGAAGCCGTGGTCACCGTGCGCCACCTCGGTGATCTCCGTACCCGGCGGGAACTCCTCCGGCCGGCCGAACGGATCGCGGCCGCCCTGGACGACCAGCGTCGGCACCCCGGCACCGGTCAGCTCGTCCGCCCGGGACTTCTCCGGCCGGCCCGGCGGATGCAGCGGGAAGCTGAGCGCCAGTACGGCCTGCGCACCCAGGTCACGCGCCGTACGGCAGGCCACCCGGGCACCGGCGCTGCGGCCGCCGGCGACCACCGGCAGCCCCGGCTTCTCCAGCGCCGGCCACAGCGCGGTCCATCCGGAGTCCAGCGTCTTCGGCGAGGGCGCCAGCTTCTTGCCCGCCACCCGCCACGGCTGCTCGACCAGCGCCACGGTGTACCCGCGGGCCGGCAGCGCGGCCGCCAGGGCCCGTAGATCGCGTGCCTCGATGCCACCGCCGGCGCCGTGGCTCACTGCCACCACGGCCCGCGCCGGTGTGGCGTCGCGGTGCCAGGTGATCCGGGCGTCGCCCGCCGGTGTCACGACCGTCTCGGTCTCCGTCGCCCCAGTGCTCATACGCCCATCCTGCCCCTGCCGCACCCGGAAGGTCACCGCAGCACGCCGACGCGGGCGCCCGGTGCCGGGCCACCCCACGGGTCAGAACAGCGTGCCCACCTCGGGACCGTCGAGCTCGGCGACCAGCTCGGGTCCGTTGTTACGGACGTTGCTGACATCGGTCGGGACGGGATGGGCGCGCATCAGCCCGGCCGGCGGCGGCGCCAGCAGTTCACGCACCTCGTCGGGTTCGGTGCGGGCCGGGTCGAGCCAGGCGTCCCAGCGGTCGGGGGTCAGCACCAGCGGCATCCGGGGGTGGATATCGGCCAGCGACTGCGGTCCCGCGCCGCCGGAGGCCCCGGCCAGCGGGGTGGTCTCGGCCTCCGTGGTGACGACCGTGCAGGTCACCCACCAGGCCAGCGGGTGATCGCCGGGCAGCGTCCGGTCCCGCCAGAATTCGTACAGCCCGGCCATCGCCATCGCGGAGCCGTCCGCGGGCGTCACGAAATACGGCTGCTTACGGGGCCGCTTCTTCTTGCCCTGCTCCTCCAGCTGCCGCTCCGCGGCTTCGGTGACCCACTCGAAATACCCGTCCCCGGGGAGCAGGCACCGCCGGGTCGCGAACGCCTGCCGGAAGGACGGCTTCTCGTGCACCGTCTCGGCCCGCGCATTGATCATCTTCGCGGCGGCCTCGGGTGATTTCGACCACGACGGGACCAGGCCCCACTTGAGCGTCCGCAACTGGCGCACCGGGCCGTCCGGCTCGAAGGCGTCGGCCGCCGCGCCCTTGAGGGGGCGTTCGAGCACCGCGTGCACCTGGTCCGTCGGCGCGACATTCCAACTGGGCGCCAAGGTCTCCGTCGGCTCCCACTGCTGAACGCCGAAGATCCCCACCAGGTCCTCGGGACGACGACTCGCCGCATACCTACCGCACATGCATGCCACACTGCCATGCCACACGAAGGGGAGACATGGACACCGACCACCTCACCGACATATGGAGCCGAGTCTTCGGGACCCAACCCGCCCCGTCGCTCTGGCTGGTGATCATCACGGCGGTGCTCGCACTGGGCGCCATCGTCCCGCACACCGCCTGGCGGCTGTCGCGGAACGCCGTCACCATCGCCCACGAGGGCGGGCACGGACTGATCGCCCTGCTCACCGGTCGCCGCCTGGACGGCATCCGGCTGCACTCGGACACCTCGGGTCTGACCG
Organism: Streptomyces sp. NPDC048434; assembly: GCF_043200375.1. Taxonomy (NCBI): domain Bacteria; kingdom Bacillati; phylum Actinomycetota; class Actinomycetes; order Kitasatosporales; family Streptomycetaceae; genus Streptomyces; species Streptomyces sp. NPDC048434. The sequence goes on from NZ_JBICXQ010000018.1 coordinate 75,087, forward strand.
TTTCGCGTGGCAAGCCGACCGGTCTGGGCATGGTGCTGACCGCCGCGGCCGGCTATATCGCACCGTCCCTGCTGGGACTCGCGGGCGCCGCACTGCTCGCCGCGGGACACATCACGGCGCTGCTGTGGGGCGCGACCGCGCTGCTGCTGGCGATGCTGATCATGATCCGGAACGCCTACGGCGTGCTCACGGTCGTGCTGACCGGCGCCGCGTTCGTGCTGGTCTCCTGGCTGACAACGGCGGATGTGCAGGCCGCTTTCGCCTATGCCGCGGTGTGGTTCCTGCTGCTGGGCGGGGTGCGGCCGCCGTTCGAGCTGATGGGCAAGCGGCGGGGCGGCGGTGCGGCGGACTCCGATCCGGACCAGCTGGCGCGCCTGACCCACGTTCCGGCGGCCCTCTGGCTCGGCCTGTTCCATGTGGTGACGCTGTGCTCCCTGATAGGCGGCGGGCGCTGGCTGCTCGGGCTCTGACGCCGCCCGCCTCGGCCGGCGGCCGCTCCCGTACCGCCACGCCCGGTGTGTCCGCCGCATCCCCGCCCCCGGCCCGCGAGCGCATATCAGTGCCGCGTTTCGGATGGGTTGCGCCACTTTTGATCAAGATCGGCACCCTTGCCCAGCCATTAAAGTAAGGGCATGACCGAGAGCCCCGCACACCCCGCCCCATGGCCCGCCCCCCTCGCCGCCGGGGCCGTCGATGCCACCGTCACCGTGCCCGGCTCGAAATCGGTCACCAACCGCGGCCTGGTCCTGGCCGCCCTCTCCTCCGAGCCCGGCTGGCTGCGCCGGCCGCTGCGCTCCCGGGACACCCTCCTGATGGCCGAGGCGCTGCGCACCCTGGGCGTCGGCATCGAGGAGACCGCGTCCTCCAGCTCCGCCGGCTCCGCCGTACAGCCCGGCGGCGGTGAGGCCTGGCGGATCATCCCGGCGGGCCTGCACGGCCCGGCCACCATCGACGTCGGCAACGCCGGCACGGTCATGCGCTTCCTCCCCCCGGTCGCCGCACTCGCCGACGGCCCGATCCGCTTCGACGGCGACCCCCGCTCCTACGAGCGCCCGCTCGGCGGCGTGATCGACGCGCTGCGCACCCTGGGCGCCCGGATCGACGACGACAGCCGCGGCGCGCTGCCGATGACGGTCTTCGGCAGCGGCGCCCTGGACGGCGGCCCGGTCGAGATCGACGCCTCCTCGTCCTCCCAGTTCGTCAGCGCCCTGCTGCTGTCCGCCCCGCGCTTCAACCAGGGCGTCGAGGTCCGGCACGTGGGCGCGGCGCTGCCCTCCATGCCGCACATCCGAATGACCGTCGACATGCTGCGCAGCGTCGGCGCGCAGGTGGACACCCCGGAGGCGGGCGGCGAGCCGAACGTCTGGCGGGTCACTCCCGGCGCCCTGCTCGGCCGTGATCTGGTCGTCGAGCCGGATCTGTCCAACGCCCAGCCGTTCCTGGCCGCGGCGCTGGTCACCGGCGGCCGGATCACCATCCCGGACTGGCCCGAGCACACCACCCAGCCCGGCGACGCGCTGCGCGAGATCTTCACCACCATGGGCGGTTCCTGCGAGCTGACCGACCGCGGGCTGACCTTCACCGGCAGCGGCCGTATCCACGGCATCGACGTCGACCTGAGCGAGGTCGGCGAGCTGACCCCGGGCATCGCCGCGGTCGCCGCCCTGGCCGACTCCCCCTCCACACTGCGCGGTGTGGCGCATCTGCGACTGCACGAGACCGACCGGCTGGCGGCGCTCACCAAGGAGCTCAACGAACTCGGCGGCGATGTCACCGAGACCGCGGACGGGCTGCACATCCGGCCGCGCCCCCTGCACGGCGGGATCTTCCGCACCTACGAGGACCACCGGCTGGCCACCGCAGCGGCGGTCATCGGCCTGGCGGTCGACGGCGTGGAGGTGGAGAACGTCGCCACCACCGCCAAGACCCTGCCCGACTTCCCCGCGATGTGGACGGACATGCTCGATCCGGCGTCCGTCACCGCCCGGAGAGTCTGAGGGATACCGCCGCCATGCGCCGCTACGGCAAGAACCCCGACGAGGACGACATCCGCGTCCGCCCCAACCCCAAGGGCAACCGTCCCCGGACGAACATCCGCCCCAAGCACGAGGACGCCGGCGAGGGCCTGGTGCTGACCGTCGACCGCGGCCGTCTGACCTGCCTCATCGAGGACCGTACGGTCACCGCGATGAAGGCCCGCGAACTGGGCCGCAAGAGCGCGGTGGTCGGCGACCGGGTCGCCGTCGTCGGCGATCTGACGGGCGCCAAGGACACCCTCGCCCGGATCGTCCGGGTCGAGCCGCGATCCTCGACACTGCGCCGTACGGCCGACGATGACGACCCGTTCGAGCGGGTCGTGGTCGCCAACGCCGACCAGCTCGCGATCGTCACCGCGCTCGCCGACCCCGAGCCGCGCCCCCGGCTCATCGACCGCTGTCTGGTCGCCGCCTTCGACGCGGGCCTCGACCCGCTGCTGGTGCTGACCAAGTCCGATCTGGCGTCCGCGGACACCCTGTTGGAGGCCTACGGCGACCTCGGTGTCCCCTACCTCGTCACCAACCGCGACGAACTCGCCGACGGCAGCGCCGCCGACCGGGTCAGGGCCGCGCTGACGGGCCGTATGACGGCGTTCGTCGGACACTCCGGGGTGGGCAAGACCACTCTGGTCAACTCCCTGGTCCCGGAACGCCGTCGGGCCATCGGCCATGTCAACGCGGTCACCGGCCGCGGTCGGCACACCACCACCTCCGCGCTGGCACTCCCGCTGCCCGACGACTCGGGCTGGGTCATCGACACCCCGGGCGTACGGTCCTTCGGGCTGCATCATGTCGACCCGTCCCGGGTCATCCAGGCCTTCCCGGATCTGGAGCCCGGCACCGCCGGCTGCCCGCGTGCCTGCAGCCACGACGAACCGGACTGCGCGCTGGACGCGTGGGTCGCCGACGGCCACGCCGACCCGGCCCGTCTCTACTCCCTGCGCCGTCTCCTGGCCACCCGCGAACGACGCGAAGGCGACTGACCGCCGACGTTTGCTGCCGCCCGTCCGAGGTAAATGCATAATCACGCCAAGCCCGGCGTAGTGGTCAAACAGACCCGGTCGCCGAACGGGGCCCGAACGAGTGAATGTGATGTCCCGTCGTTGCTCACGTAGGACAGGCCCAAGCTGACGGAGGCAAGGGGACATGGCGTGGCTGCTGGTCGTGGTGGCGGGGATCCTGGAGACCGGCTTCGCGGTCTGCCTCAAGCTCTCGCACGGCTTCACCCGCCTCTTCCCCACCGCCGCCTTCGCGGCCTTCGCCCTCGGCAGCTTCGGTCTGCTGACACTGGCGCTGCGCAAGCTCGACGTCGGCCCGGCGTATGCGGTGTGGACCGGTATCGGTGCGGCCGGTACGGCGATCTACGGCATGGTCTTCCTCGGCGATGTGGTCTCCACCCTCAAGATCGTCTCCATCACCTTGGTCATCGCCGGCGTGATCGGGCTGCAGTTGTCGGGGTCGGCACACTGACCCGGAGCGTGTCCGCGCGGCGAGCGGCGCGGGGGCCCTGCGGGCACCACGTCCGTCAACTCGTCCGCGTGTGACGCCCGTCAACTCGTCCGCGCGTGACGCCCGTCGACTCGTTCGCGCGTGACGCCCGTCGACTCGTCCACGCGTGACACCCGACCGCCCCCGCGGCCGTGACGCCCCGTCACCCCCGGTCTGCCGACGGCATGCCGGCCAGCGTCCGGGCGAAGGCACCGCGCACGAGTCGGGACACCGCCTCCGTCTCCAGCTCCCTGCGCGACCGCTGGGCCGGTATGCGTCCGGGGGCCTGCGCCACAACGGGAGCCACCGGGGCGACGACACAGGCCAGGGTCAGCCGCGCCGCGGTCTCGCAGGCGGTGCCCAGGGCGGGCAGCTCCTCCGCGGGCCAGTCGGGCTCCAGCGCCGCGACCGCCTGGTCGCAGAAGCGGCCGACGAGCTCCGCGGGCCCCGGCAGCGGCCCCTCGACGGTCGTCGCGGCACGCTGTACGGGGACGCCGTACCAGGCGGCCCGTACCGGCGCGGGGGCGGCGGGCACCGGCGCAGGGGTCGGCAGCCGGTCGCCCCAGCAGCCGGTCAGCGCGGCCCTGACCAGGGGGTTGGCGCGGGCGGTACGCAGCGTCCAGGCGGCCGCTGCCACCACCCGGCCCGCCGCGTCGCCCCGCGTCCCGGCGGCCGAGGCTCCCCGGGACAGCGCCCGTGCGACCCCGGCGAGGTACTTCTCGGTCTCCCGGCGGACCAGGGCGCGGGCCAGCCCTTCCTTGCTGCCGAACTCGTTGTAGAGCGTCTGCCGGGAGACCCCGGCAGCGGCCGCGACATCAACCATCCGCACGGCCGTCCAGGCCCGTTTCGTCAGCGCCGTGTAGGCGGCATCGAGCAGGGATTCACGCGCTGCGGGCATCCGTCGCCTCCCCGGCCGCCGGCTCAGGTGGCCGGTGTGCGCACAGAATTGACGCGGCGCCAGATGCTGTCAAGGGTCGTCGCAGCACGCGCTCACCGGCATGGCCCGGCGCCGCCACACGCCCGGCGGCGCACAGCCGTGTGGCTCCTGCCCATACCAATCGATACTGTTCGCACATGCCCGACTATCACGATGATCTTCGCCTCGGCCATGTTCTCGCGGACGCCGCGGACGCCGCCACCATGGAGCGCTTCAAGGCACTCGACCTCAAGGTCGAGACCAAACCGGACATGACACCGGTGAGCGAGGCGGACAAGGGCGCCGAGGAGATCATCCGCGGCCAGCTCCAGCGGGCCCGGCCACGGGATGCGGTGCTCGGCGAGGAGTTCGGCAGCGAGGGCGCGGGACCGCGTCGCTGGATCATCGACCCGATCGACGGCACGAAGAACTACGTCCGCGGGGTGCCGGTCTGGGCCACGCTGATCGCGCTGATGGAGCGCGGTGCGGGCGGCGACCGCCCCGTGGTCGGCATCGTCTCCGCGCCGGCGCTGAACCGCCGTTGGTGGGCCGCCGACGGTCTGGGAGCCTTCACGGGCCGCAGTCTGACCTCCGCGAGCCGGCTGCAGGTCTCGAAGGTCGGCCGCATCCAGGACGCCTCGTTCGCCTACTCCTCGCTGACCGGCTGGGAGGAGCGCGGCAAGCTGCCCGGTTTCCTCGATCTGAGCCGGGACTGCTGGCGCACCCGCGGCTATGGCGACTTCTGGCCGTACATGATGATCGCCGAGGGTTCGGTGGACATCTGCGCGGAGCCGGAGCTCTCGCTGTGGGACATGGCGGCGTGCGCGGTGGTCGTGAAGGAGGCCGGCGGGCAGTTCACCGGACTGGACGGCAGGCCGGGCCCGCACAGCGGCAACGCGGCGGCCTCCAACGGTCTGCTGCACGAGGATCTGCTGAGTTACCTCGGCGACTCCTCGCGCTGACCTGCGACGGGACGGGTATTCGGACACCCGTCCCGCACTTGCCCCTTGTTGCATCGGCGTAGGCATGTGAACATGAGAATCCCCCACTTTGTGAACTTGTGAATCCTTTCGCAAGGCACATTCACCAAGGAGGTGGCTCCACTCCATGCCCATGCACGTCAAAGACGCCATGAGCACGGTGGTCCTCACCATCGGGCCCGCTCACACCCTCCGTCAGGCGGCGCAACTGATGGCGGCCCGCCGCATCGGCGCGGCCGTGGTCCTCGACAACGACAACAGCGGCATCGGCATTCTCACCGAGCGCGACATCCTCAATTCCCTCGGCGCGGGCGAGAACCCCGACTGGGAAACCGCCCAGACCCACACCACTTCGGACGTGGTCTTCGCCGCTCCGGACTGGACCCTGGACGATGCCGCGGACGCCATGGTGCGCGGCGGCTTCCGCCATCTGATCGTGCTCAACGACCATGAACCGGTCGGCGTGGTGTCCGTACGCGACATCATCCGCTGCCGGTCGGCCGTCACGGAGCGGGTCGACGCCGTACCGGCCTGACACGGCGGCCGGACGCACGAAGAGGCCGGAGCCCCATGGCATCCGGCCTCTTCGGCTGGTACGGCAAGCGACATCCGGGCAACCCCTACGGCGGGCAACCGCTTCCGCGCGAGCGGCGGCGGTCAGCCGCAAGGACCGCCGCTCAGCCGCGCAGGGCCTGGACCGCGGCTTCCAGCCGCTTGCCGTAGTCCGCGTCCGCCTTGCGGAAGTTCTCGATCGCCCGCTGGGCGATGTCGTCACGGGAGACCTGGGAGATGAAGCCCGCCAGGTTGTTGATCAGGCGCTCCCTCTCGTCCTCCGACATCAGGCGGTAGAGGGTGCCGGCCTGGACGAAGTCGTCGTCCTCGGCATGCGAGGGCGCCGCGTGCTCGCCGGTGGCGCCGCTCACGTCCGCCTGCTGCCACAGCGGCCGACCGGTCTCGGCCGGGCCGCCGAAGCTGTTGGGCTCGTAGTTCTTCTGCCCCGCGTGCCGGCCGTCGTACAGCGCGCCGTCCCGGCCGTGGCTGCGCGCCTCGGTGGCGTGCGGGCGGTTCACCGGGAGGTGGTCGGCGTTGATGCCGACGCGGTAGCGGTGGGCGTCGCCGTAGGCGAAGAGACGGCCCTGGAGCATCTTGTCGGGGGACGGGCCGATGCCCGGCACGAAGTGGTGCGGGGAGAAGATCGACTGCTCGACCTCGGCGAAGATGTTCTGCGGGTTGCGGTTGAGTTCCAGCTTGCCGATCTCGATCGGCGGGTAGTCCTCGTGCGGCCAGACCTTGGTCAGGTCGAACGGGTTGAAGCGGTAGCCGGCCGCCTCGGCCGCGGGCATGATCTGCACCTGGACGGTCCAGCTCGGGAAGTCACCGCGCTCGATCGAGGTGCGCAGGTCGCGCTGGTGGCTGTCGGCGTCCTCACCGGCGAGCTTGTCGGCCTCGGCCTGGGTGAGGTTCTTGATGCCCTGGTCGGTCTTGAAGTGGTACTTGACCCAGAAGACCTCACCGGCGGCGTTGTTCCACTGGAAGGTGTGCGAGCCGTAGCCGTTCATGTGGCGGAGCGTGGCGGGGATGCCGCGGTCGCCGAACAGCCAGGTGACCTGGTGGGTGGACTCGGGCGACAGACCCCAGAAGTCCCAGACGTTGTCCGCCTCCTGTGAGCCGGTGTACGGGTCGCGCTTCTGGGTGTGGATGAAGTCGGGGAACTTGATGGCGTCCTTGATGAAGAACACCGGGGTGTTGTTGCCGACGAGGTCGTAGTTGCCCTCTTCGGTGTAGAACTTCAGCGCGAAGCCGCGCGGGTCACGCACCGCGTCGGCCGAGCCGAGGTTGCCCGCGACGGTCGAGAAGCGCAGGAAGGTCTCGGTCTGCTTGCCGACCTCGGAGAGGAAGTTGGCGCGGGTGTACTTGGTCAGATCCGCGGTCACCGTGAACGTGCCGTACGCACCGGCGCCACGGGCGTGCACGATGCGCTCCGGGATGCGCTCGCGGTTGAAGTGCGCGAGCTTCTCGATCAGGAGCTGGTCCTGGATGAGTCCGGGACCGCCGATGCCGGCCGTCTCGCTGTTCTGGTTGTCCCCGACCGGAGCGCCGGACTCCGTGGTCAGCGGTCCAGTGGTGCTCTCTACCGACACGTGCGCCTCCTGAAAAGTCTTCTCCACCTGCCCTTGGCTTGCGCCGATCACGATCCTACATTGGACAATGTCTAAGTCAAGAAGGAGCCGAAAGTCGTACTCGATCCGGCGATGGACCTGCCACTGCTACCCTGGTTCTATCTGACTGATAGGTGATTGGCATGAGTGACCTGCTGGAACGGCTCCGGGGACGCGGCTGGCGGCTGACCGCGCAGCGACGCGTTGTCGCCGAGGTCCTCGACGGGGACCACGTCCACTACACCGCCGACGAGGTGCATGCGCTGGCATCCGACCGGCTCCCCGAGATCTCCCGCGCCACCGTCTACAACACCCTGGGCGAACTGGTCTCCCTCGGTGAGGTGATCGAGGTGAGCACGGACGGCCGGGCCAAGCGCTACGACCCCAACGCCCACCACGACCACCAGCATCTGGTCTGCTCGCGGTGCGGCACGATCCGCGACGTCCACGTCCAGGGCGACCCGCTCTCCGCTCTGCCCGAGCCGGAGCGCTACGGCTTCCAGGTCTCCGAGGTCACCGTGACCTACCGGGGCATCTGCCCCAACTGCAACGCCCCGTCCTGACGCCAGGGAGGCCGGCCCCCTCCGGGCCGCCTCCGCACCGCGTCACGCCGTACGCCTGACCGAGCCCGCGTCCCTCCGGCCGCGGGCTCCTTCGCGTGCCCCGCCCGCCCACCGATCACCCCCCGGCGCCGCACCGTCACCTCTCCCCCGCCGCACAACCATGCCCGCACGCCCCTTGCCCGGACCTGACGCACCGTCATATCGTCGGCGCGCCGCGCTTTCCGGCCACCGGGCCCGACCGGACCCGGGCCCCGCACCACGGCGGCACCCTGTCCGCACTCCGCAAGGAGCACCCCGTGGGAGAGCCGCACCCTTCACCCGCAGCGCACCGCCCACCCGCCGACCCGTCCCCCCGCCCACCGGCCCTGCGCGCCCGCGCCCTGGCCCGCTCGTTCGGCCGCGGCGGCACGGCGCTGGCCGCCCTCGGACCCCTCGACACCGAGATCGCCCCGGGCGAATTCGTCTGCCTGGTCGGCCCGTCCGGCTGCGGGAAGTCGACGCTGCTGCGGATCGCCGCCGGCCTGCTGCGCCCCAGCGAGGGCGAGTTGGAAATCCGGGCGGGCACCGACCGGCCGACCGCGATGATCTTCCAGGACTACGGCATCTACGACTGGAAGACCGTGCTGGCCAATGTCCGCTTCGGCCTCGACATCCAGCGCGTGCCCCGTAAGGAGGCCGACGAACGGGCCCGCTCCTGGCTCGCCCGGATGGGGCTCGCCGACTTCGCCGGCGCCTACCCGGCCGCGCTCTCCGGCGGCATGCGCCAGCGCGTCGCCATCGCCCGTGCGCTCGCCGTCGAGCCCGGGATGCTGCTGATGGACGAGCCGTTCGCGGCCCTCGACGCCCAGCTGCGCACCATCCTCCAGGACGAGTTGCTCGACCTCACCCAGACCACTCGCACCACCACCCTCTTCATCACCCACAGCCTCGAAGAGGCCCTGGTGCTCGGTGACCGGGTCCTGGTGATGTCCGCCCGGCCCGGCCGGATCATCGCCGAACGCCGCCCGCCGTTCGGCCGCCCCCGCACCGGCGCGGTCCGGGACACCCCCGAATTCACCGCCCTGAAGGCCGAGTTGTGGCAGCTGCTGCGCGGCGAGGTCGACGGCGCCGGCCCGGCAGACCCGGCCGCCAAGGGGGTGCTCCCCGTATGACCACCGCCCTCCAGCCGCCCGGCCACGAGGACGGGCCGCCCGCCGCGGCCGGCCGGCTCCTCGTCCGCCGCCCCGGTCCCCGGGAACTGCGTCCCCGGCGCACCCACCGCCGCCGGCGCACCCTGGAGATCTCCCTCGCCGTCGCGGTCCCGCTGGTGCTCGTCCTGCTGTGGCAGCTGGCCGCCGGCCAGGCCTGGATCGACGCCCGCATCTACCCCGCGCCGTCCACGATCCTGGCCGACGGCTGGGACCGCGCCCTGGCCGGTGACCTGTGGCCGGACGTGTGGGCCACGCTCCGGCGCGTCCTGGCCGGCTACGCCGTCGGCACCGTCTCCGGCTACCTCCTGGGCCTGCTGATGGGCTCGCTGCCGCTCGTACGCGCCGCCCTCGAACCCCTCTTGGACGCCCTGTACGTCGTCCCCAAGCTCGCCCTGCTGCCGGTCTTCCTCAATATGTTCGGGCTCGGCGAAGGACCGCAGGTCGCCCTCGTCGCCGCCACCGTCTTCTTCTTCGTCTGGATCTCCACCATGGCGGCGGTGCTGGCGATCCCCTCCGGGCATCGCGACGCCGGCCAGGTGTTCGGCGCGAGCCCCTGGCAGATGTTCCGGCACGTCCTGCTGCCCGCCTCCCTGCCCGCCGTCCTGGTGGGCGCCCGGATCGCCGCCGGCGTGGCCGTCCTGGTCATCGTCGCCTCGGAACAGATCGCCGCCACCGACGGCCTCGGGCATCTGATCTTCGACTCCCGCGCCCTGTTCCAGAACGACGTGATGTGCGTCGGCATCGTCTGCGTGGCCGTCCTCGGCGTGCTCTTCTCCGAGCTGGTACGGCTGGCCGGGCGCCTCCTCACCCCCTGGGCGCCCCGCGACCGCGGCCGGTCCCGGAGCTGATCCACCGCACCGCCTCGTCCGCCTCGACGCCGCCCGCACGGAGGTCCCATGCGTTTCCGCACCACCACCGTCGCCACGCTCCTCACCGCGCTCGCCCTCGGCGCGGGCTGCGCCGCCCCCAAGGACGGCGCCGCCGCCACCGGACCCCGCACCATCAGGCCCGTACCGGGCTGCGGCAAGGCCTCCTGGACCGACCCGGCCGACCTCGCCCCCGGCCGCACGCCGGCGCGCTGCGACAAGGGCGCCCCGGCCCCCCGCCCCCTGACGAAGCGCCGCACCCTCACGATCGCCACCGGCACCCTCAACGCCGAGTACGTGGCCCCGCTGCGGCTGGCCCTCGCCAGGGGTGAGTTCCGGAAAGAGGGCCTGGACGTCCGGCTGAAGGTCCTGCCCACCCCCGAGGCACTGCCGCTGCTGGCCAAGGGCGATCTGGACGCCCTGTGGGCGGCCCCCGAGGCCGCCGTCGTCAACGGCATCAACGGCGGCTTCGACATCCGCTGGGTGGCCGGCAACTTCTCCCCCGACCCGAGTTCCAAGAGCGGCCTGTGGGTGCGCCTGAAGAACGGGGAGAGCGCCACTTCGGTCTCCCTCAAGGGATCGAGGATGGGCACCATGATCGGGAAAGGCTCCGTGATCATGTACCCGATGGCCACATCCTTCGCCGGGCACGGCGCCGACATCCACTCCGTCACCTTCCAGCAGCTCGGCTCCTCCGACGTACTGACCGCCCTGACCGGCGGCGGGGTGGACTCCGCCTGGCTGCTCGACCCGGTCTGGCGACGGGTCGACGGCGACAAGAAGTACGCCTTCCTGGGCGGCCAGCCCCAGGGCGAACCGCTCGGCGGCGCCCTGTACGGCCCGAACCTGCTCCAGCGGGACCCGGACGCCGGGGTCGCCTTCCTGCGGGCCTACATCCGCACGGTCAATACGTACTTCGCCGGCGACTACAAGGCCGACAAGGCGTTCGTCGCCGAGCTCGCCGGGCTGCTGAAGGTCGACGGGAAGATCCTCGCCTCGGTCCCGTCGCTCCGGATGGACTGGGAGATCCGAAAGGGCACCGCGGCCCGGCTCCAGAAGGCCTACCGGGACACCGGCGTCACCAAGGGGGCACCACTGCCGGAGAACCGGCTCGTCGACCGCAGCCTGTACGCGGAGGCGGTCGGCCACCGACTGCAGCGGTAGACACGACGAAGGCCCGGATTCCTTGGGAATCCGGGCCTTCGTCTTGCAGTAGCGGGGACAGGATTTGAACCTGCGACCTCTGGGTTATGAGCCCAGCGAGCTACCGAGCTGCTCCACCCCGCGCCGTTGTTGCCTTACTTTAACCCCGGGCCGACGACCAGCGCAAATCCCTTCCGCGAGGCCCAGGGCCCGGCCCTGTGGACCCGGCCCCGGCCCCGGGCCTTCGGTGCCTCCGGTACGCCCGCTACGCGCTGAGCTCCTCCTGGAGCGCCGTCCGCAGCCGCGCCGCGCGCTCCGCCACCTCCGGCGGCCCCAGCTCGACGGCGCGCGCGCACCAGCTCTGCGCCTCCGCCAGCGCACCGCGCCGTGCGGCGAGCAGCGCCAGCCGCAGCGCCGCCCGGCCATGGCCGGTCTCGGCGGCGCGCTGCCACCACAGGGCGGCCTCGGGAAGGCTGCCCTCGCGGGCCAGCAGCAACCCGAGGTTGAAGGCGCCGTTACGGCTGCCGGCCTCGGCCGCCGCGCGGTACCAGTTCGCGGCCTCTCCGGCATCCCCGCGAGCGGCCGCAAACATGCCAACCCGGACCTGGGCGCGGCGGTGACCCTGGCGGGCGGCTCGCTCGTACCACTGCACGCTCTCGTCGTCCGCCGTGCGCTCGCCGTCCGCCGCCCCCTCGCCCGCGGCGACCGCCCTGCGGTCGAGGAGGTCCGCGAGCCGGAAGGCCGCCTCGGCGCTGCCGCCACCGGCCGCACAGCGCAGATTGCGCTCCGCGTCCTGCAGCTCACCGTCCCGCAGCTGCACGATGGCGACCTGGAGCGCCGCCTCCGTGTGCCCGGCCGCGGCCGCCCGCTCGTACCAGGTGTGCGCCGTACGCTCCGCACCGCGCCCGGTGAACAGGATGCCGAGGTTGAACGCGGCGTCCACGCTGCCCGCCTCGGCCGCCTTGGAGAACCACGGCTCGGCCCCCGAGGCGTCGCCCCGCTGCAGCAGCAGGATGGCCAGCGCGTTGGCGGCCTCGCGGTGCCCGGCATAGGCGGCCCGGCGATACCACTGCTCACCGCGCCCCTCCCGGCCCTGCTCGGCGCAGAGCAGCCCGATGTTGTAGGCGCCGTTCACGTCCCCGGCGTCCAGCGCGACGCGGTACCACCGCTCCGCGGTCTGCAGTTCACCCCGGTCGGCGTGCAGCGCACCCAGCGCATTGGCAGCGTTGCCATCGCCGTCCTGGGCCGCCCGCCGCCACCACTCCGCAGCGCTCTCCTCGTCCCCCGCGTCGCGCAGCAGGAAGCCCAGCGCACAGGCCGCGCGCGCCTCACCGTCCTTGGCGGCGGACAGATACCAACGGCCCGCCTCCTGGACGTCACCGCGGTCCTCCAGCAGCGCACCCAGCTGCAGCGCGGCCCGCCGGTGACCGCGCGCGGCGGCCTGCCGGTACCACTGCTCGGCCTCCTCCTGCTGGGTCAGCTCGCCGTACGCGGGCACCGCACGCCGCTCCGCGTCGCGGCCGTCCTCGATGAGCCGGGCCAGCCGGTAAGCGGCCTCACGGTGGCCGCGCTCGGCGGCCGTACGGAACCAGCGCTCGGCACCGATGTCGCCGCGGTGCTCCAGCAGATCGGCGAGTGCGTACGCGCCCAGGCAATGGCCGGACTCGGCGGACTGGCGCAGCCAGTACTCGGCGGCCGGCTCGTCGCCGCGCTCGCGGTAGTGGCGCCCGAGGGCGTGCGCGGCGGCGGCGGAGCCGGCGACCGCTGCGATACGCCACCAGCCGGCCGCCTCGTCCCCGTAGCCCCGCTGGTGAAGCAGCACGCCGAGGTTGTTGGCCGCGGCGCGGTCACCGGCGGCGGCGGCGGAGCGCAGATGCGACTCGGCGCCGTCGAGGTCACCGCGGCGCAGCAGCATCGCGCCGAGCGCGCTCATGGCGGCGGTGTCGCCCGCCTCGGCGGCCCGGCGGTGGCCGGACTCGGTCACGGCATCGGACGCTTCGGCGGCCTCCACGACCTCCATCGCGTCCATCTGCAGCTCGGATTCGCGCCCGTCGTCGGGCGCATGCACAAACCGGTCCGTCTCCAACAACCTTGCCTTGTCCCCCATAAGACCCATCGTCGCATCACCTGTAACCCGCGTACACCTGGTATACCGCAGCCAGTGAGGTCACTTCAGCGGTTTGTCGACTTCCCGACACGACGACTTGGCAAACTCAAGCACACGCCTTCCCCACATCGGCCGCGCGACCCGGCTTTGAACGGAATCGACCTGAACACAAGACGAAGGCCCGGATCCTTGAGGATCCGGGCCTTCGTCTTGCAGTAGCGGGGACAGGATTTGAACCTGCGACCTCTGGGTTATGAGCCCAGCGAGCTACCGAGCTGCTCCACCCCGCGCCGTTGTGTTCTCAAGGTATCACGACGGCGGGACGGTCCCGCACCACCGCGGCCCTGTGACCACCGGTTCGTATCGGTGGCCACAGGGCCGGGGGGCATACGGCCGACCGGCTCAGCTGCCCCGCTTGCCGCTCTTCTCGGACGCCTTCGCCGCCCGGTCCAGGGCCGCCTTCAGCTTCTTCTGGGCCTCGCCGTAACCGGCCCAGTCGCCCGAGGCGCGCGCCTTCTCGCCCTCCTCGTAGGCCTTCTGCGCGTCGCCCAGCGCCTGCTGCACCGTCTGGCCCGACGGGGGCGGCTGGCTGGTGTCGCCGCCCGGCGGGTTCTCCGAACCCGTACTGGGCGCCTTCTTGCCGAAGACCACATCCAGCGCGTCCTTGAGGGAGTTCTCCAGGACGGGCTTGTTGTCGCCGTAACTGACCAGCACCTTCTTCAGGAGCGGGTAGTTGGTGTTGGCACCGCGCAGATACACCGGTTCGACGTAGAGCAGTCCGCCGTCCAGTGGCACGGTCAGCAGATTGCCGTACTCGATCTCCGAGTCGCCGAGTTTCTTGAGGATGTTGAGCTCATTGGCGATGTTCGGATCGGAGTTGAACTTCGACTGCACCAGCTGCGGTCCGGGCACCGGCGTCTGTGAGGGCAGTTTCAGCAGTCTGATCTTGCCGTAGTCGCCGCTGGTCGCATTGGCGTCAACGGCCATGAACGCACCGAGGTTGTCGCGCTTGTTGGGCGTGAAGGTCGTCGTCAGCGAGAACGCCCGGTTCTTCTGGTCCGGCATCTTCATGCTCAGGTAGTACGGCGGTACCGCGTTGCCCGACTTGGTCGTCGGGTCGTTCGGGATCTGCCAGCGCTCGGAGCCGGTGTAGAAGGTGCCGGGGTCCGTGACGTGGTACGTGGTCAGCAGCTGGCGCTGCACCTTGAAGAGGTCCTGCGGGTAGCGCAGGTGCTCCTTGAGCGCCGGGCTTATGGCGCTCTTCTTCTCGACCGTGCCGGGGAACGACTTCATCCAGGTCTTGAGGACCGGGTCCTTGTCGTCCCACTGGTAGAGCTTCACCGAACCGTCGTAGGCATCCACCGTCGCCTTGACGGAGTTACGGATGTAGTTGACCTGGTTCTGCTGGGCCACCACAGCGCGCTGGCCGTCGGTGAGCGAATCCGCCGTGCTGTCCCCGAGCGTGGTGCGCGAGGCGTACGGATAGCCGTTGCTGGTGGTGTAGGCGTCCACGATCCACTTGACCCGGTGGTTGATGACCGCCGGGTAGGCGTCGCCGTCGATGGTCAGCCAGGGGGCGACGGCTTCGACGCGCTCCTTGGGCGTGCGGTTGTACAGGATCCGCGAGCCCTTGCCGATCGCTCCGGAGTAGAGGATCTGCGGCTCCCCGAACGCCACCGCGTATGCGGCGCGGTTGACCGGGTTCGCGAGGTTGACGCCGCTGCTGCCCTTGTAGCTGTAGCTCTTCTCGCCGCTGTCGTCGGAGTAGTCCAGTTCCTTCTGCGGACCGCCGACGATGGAGTACTGCGAGGTCTTCTCGCCGTAGTACACCCGCTGCTGGTACGAGCCGAGCTGCCCCTTGGCCGGCAGATCCGACTCGGTGTACTTCGGACCACCGCCGTCGGCGGGCTCGGTCCCCTTGGCGGCGACCGCGCCGTAGCCGTGGGTGTACTTGAAGTGGTCGTTGATCCAGTTGCGTTCGGGGATACCGGCGATGTTCAGCTCGCGCAGACCGATGACGGTGTCCTGCTCGGCACCGTCCGTGCCCTTGTACCGGTCGACGTCGAGGGTGGAGGGGAACTGATAGTACCCGCGCACCTGCTGCTGTTGCTGGAAGGCCGGCGAGACCACATTCGGGTCGAGCAGCCGCATGCTGGCCGTGGTGTCGGCGTCATCGCGCAGCCGCTGGCTCTCCGCCTTGTCGGCGGGCTTGTAGTTGCCCTTGTACGGCGTGACCGCGGAGTCCTGGATGTCGTACGCATCCCGGGTCGCCTTGATGTTCTGCTTGATGTACGGCGCTTCCTTGGCCTGCTCGTTCGGCTGGACCTGGAACTTCTGCACGATCGCCGGGTACAGCCCGCCGATGAGGATCGCCGAGAGCACCATCAGACCGAAGCCGATCACCGGCAGCTGCCACGTCCGCCGCCAGAGGGTGGCGAAGAACAGCACCGCACAGATCGCCGCGATGAAGAACAGGATCGTCTTCGCCGGGAGATAGGCGTTGGCATCGACATACCGCAGGCCCGTCCAGTTGTCGGCCGACTTCAGGCCGCTGGACTTGACCGCCAGGCCGTACCGGTCGAGCCAGTACGCGATCGCCTTGAGCGAGACGAAAATACCCAGCAGCACCGACAGATGGCCGGTGGCCGCCGCGGTCGCCCGCGAGCCGGGGCTGGTCAGCCGCAGCCCGCCGTACAGGTAGTGCGTCAGCGCCGCGGCGACCAGACACAGCACCGCACAGGCGAAGCCGAAGCTCAACAGGAAGCGGTACCAGGGCAGATCGAAGGTGTAGAAGGCGATGTCCATGCCGAACTGCGGGTCCGTCTTGCCGAACGGCACGCCGTTGACCCACTGCAGCCAGGTCCGCCACTCGCCCGAGGCGGAGGCACCGGCGATCAGGCCGATCACCGCGGTGATCGCGATCAGCGCCCACTTCTTGAACGGCGCGATGCCCATCCGGTAGCGGTCCAGGCTCTGCTGCTCCACGGACATCGCGCTCAGCGGCGGCCGCAGCCGGTGCGCCAGCCAGACGTTGACGCCGACGGCCACGGCCATCAGAACGCCGAAGGAGAAGAACAGACCGATCTTGGTCCACAGGGTGGTGGTGAAGACCGAGGAGTACTTGACGGAGCGGTACCAGAGCCAATCGGTCCAGAACCCCGCAAACATCACAAAGAGCATGGCCAATACGGCCAGCACACCCAATGTCATGAGCAGGGTCCGGATCCGCCGCGATGGTCGGCCGACTCTGATCCGTGGCCCTGTCGGGCCTCCGCCGCGGTCCGGCATCTGGAAAGCCAAGGTGCGCACCTCGAAGTTCGCTGTCGTGTGGAGCAGGCCCGGCGATAGTAGGACCCACCGATGCAACTTACGAAGGCTTTACTCAGTTCCCGCTTTCCGGGGTACACAAGGCACGATGTTGAGCATGACCAACCTCCCCGTTGACGGCACCCCCCTCGCCGCCGACCCCCTGACCCGCGCGGTGCTCGAAATCGACGAGTACAGCGCCGGGCTCGGCTGGGATCAGCCCGCCCGACTGTTCGCCCTCGTCGACACCGCCAAGCTGCGTGCGCAGGAGCCCTCGCTCGCCGCCCAGCTCGGCATCGACGACTCCACCACCACGTCCCTGACCCCCGTGGAACAGGATGAGATCCCGGCGGGCGTCCCGCTGGACGAGTTCCTGGCCACCATTGCCTGGCCGGACGCCGTCGCGGGCTGCGCGCTGACCGTGGAGCGGCTGATGCTGCCGCCGTCCGCCGAGGACTCCGAGCCCGAGGGCATGGACGAGGCGCAGCTCGCCAAGTGGGTCGCCAAGCACCCGGACCGCCAGGAAGTCCGGATGACGGTGGCCGTGCTGCGGGACGGACGGCGTGAGTCGGCACTGCGGCTGCGCGAGAAGGACTCCACGTCCGAGGTGCTCACCGGCTCGGCGCTGGTGCCGGGCCTCGCGGAAGCACTGGCGGCGACGTTCGAGGGCTGAGCGCCGCCTGCTGAGCTGACGCCCGGGCCGGCGTGCGCGTCGGGCCGGGCGGATTCCCGCTGCGGGCCGGTCCGGCCCGGAACCGTCGGACAGGCCCCAGGAGCCTAGGAGCGGCCCGCGGGGCTGCAGCTCGGCAGGCCCGCGGTGTCGCCCTTGCGGATCTTCTCCAGCGCCTTGACGGCGTCGCCTATGGTGCCGACCTTGACCAGGGTGAGCCCCTGCGGGGTGTCCTTGGCCGCTGCGGCGCAGTTCTCCTTGGGCGTCAGGAAGTACTGAGCGCCCTTGTCGTGCGCGCCGACCGTCTTCATCGAGATGCCACCGATCGGGCCGACCTTGCCCTTGTCGTCGATGGTGCCCGTACCGGCCACGAACTTGCCGCCCGTCATGTCCCCGGGCGTGAGCTTGTCGACGATGCCGAGCGCGAACATCAGCCCGGCGCTCGGGCCGCCGACATCGGCCAGCTTGACGTCGATGGGGAACGGGAAGATGTGATCCACCCCGGCCTGGATGCCCACGATGGCGCGGCCGTCTTCCGCCTTCTGCGTGGTGATCGTGATCTGCTTCGCGCCGGTCCCGGGCTTCTTGCCCCGCTTCTCCGCCGCGGCGGCGTCCTTGGCGGGGATGATCGTGAAGGTGACCTTCTCGCCCGGCTTGTGCCGGGTGACGAGCTTGGCGACGTCACCGGCCTGCTTGACCTCCGTGCCGTCCACCGCCTTGATCACATCGCCCGCGTGCAGCCGCCCGTTGGCCGGCTTGTTCTTGACGACGGAACCGACGACGGTCTGGGTGGCGACCGGGACGTGCAGCTGGTTGAGGGCGGAGACCTTGGCGCTCTCCTGGGACTGGCTGAACTCCTCGGCGTTCTCCTGGTCGGCCTGCTCGGCCGTCTGCCCCTCGGGGTAGAGCGTCTTGTGCGGCACCACGGCGTTGTCGTGGTCGAGCCAGCCGTACACCGCCTCGAAAAGGTTCATGCGGTAGTCGGGGCCGGTGACCCGGACGGTGGTCATGTTGAGATGACCGGTCGTCGGGAACGTCTTGCGTCCGGAGATCTGCAGCACCGGCTCGCCGCCGTGATCACCAAGGGTGTTGACCGTCGGCCCCGGAGACATCTCGGAGTACGGCACGGGGATCAGTACCCCGGCGCAGAGCAGCGCGATCAGCATCAGGGTCGAGGCGAGCAGCGTCGCGGTGCGGCGTGGCATGGAACGACAGTACGGGACGGGTATGACAACCGGCCCGCGGGGCCGTCCGTACGAGGTCGAACACCCGCCCGTGAGCGGCCGTCATCCCGAAGGGTGTTGCTTGCTTTCGCGAACCGGCGGGGAACGTCAGACTGGGTCCGAGGCGGGGTCGGGAACGGAGTGCTCTCTCTCCATGGCGTCACGGAATCGTGCATAGCCCGCGAGCTCTGCCACATCCCCGGCCTTGCGGTTCCGTAGGGCCCAGCTGCTCCACACCGCGGCAATCAGCCCGGCACCAACCGGAATCAGCAACCAGAGGAGCGCACCCATCAGCGACCTCCCAACCCCTTGCACGACCGCGATCGACGAATAAGCAGATTAACCATCTGCTGGATAAACGCTCACGCCAGGGGGCGGGTTACGCAACCGGAACACAAGGCACCGGTTCGGCCTCACGTTCGGAGGCCACCACCCCGTGGCTACAGGCCACAGCCCGCCGCGTCTGTCATGTCGCCTGCCCCGGGATCGCGCCGTTACGCACCGGGTCGAGCCTCCGCCCCCGGACGACGGCACGACGCGTCGCCCCGCCCTCCGCGCACGGGAACGGCGCTACGCTCCCACCCACTCTTCGGTGCCGTCGGAGAACGTCTGATGCTTCCAGATCGGCGCCTCGTGCTTGAGATCGTCGATCATCTTGCGGCAGGCCTCGAACGCCTCGCCACGGTGCGGGCAGGACACCGCGACCACCACGGCCAGATCCCCGATGCGCAGATCGCCCACTCGATGGACGGCGGCCAGCGCCCGCACGGGGAAGTCGGCGATCACCTTCTCGGCGATCCGGCGCATCTCCGCC
Source organism: Streptomyces sp. NPDC048434 (assembly GCF_043200375.1). Lineage (NCBI taxonomy): Bacteria > Bacillati > Actinomycetota > Actinomycetes > Kitasatosporales > Streptomycetaceae > Streptomyces > Streptomyces sp. NPDC048434. The sequence continues at coordinate 94,548 of NZ_JBICXQ010000018.1, forward strand.
TCGGCCGTCGGGTGCGCGGAGTAGCCCAGGCCGTCGACGTCGGCGCCGTTGTCGTGCGAGCGGACCGTACCGACGAACAGGGCCGTGCCGCCGGCGGCCGTGTCCCCCACGGCCGCGAACACCTCGTCCACGGACAGCGCGCTGTCGCGGATCCCCAGGAGCCGGATCGGGTCCGGTGCGGCCTGCTCACCGGGGTGGTCGCGGCCGGGGGTCGAGGGGGAAGGCATGCCAGACATACCCCCATCGTGCCGTACGCGGGCACGGTGGGGAATGGCCGTTTCCGCCGGTCGTCCCGGCCGCCGTATGGAGACTCCTCCAGCCCGGCGGGCCGGGTTCCGCTCAGATCCGGCGGCGGGCCTTACGGGCGCGCCGGACCAGGGCGGCGGTGCCCAGGAGGGCGACGGTGGCACCGGCGGCACCCGCGGCGGTGGCGTCCTTGCGGCCCAGCCTGCGGCCCGCGACGGTGTGCCGTCCGGCGACCTCCTCCAGGAGCTCGGCGAGCACCTCCTCGTTCGTCCACCGGGGACGCCAGCCCGCATCGTGCAGCCGACTGCCGCTGACCACCCACGGATGCATCGTGTACGCGAGGTCCCCGGCGGGCGACGGCGTCAGGCCGATGCGGTGCAGGCGGGCGGCGGCGCCCAGGGCCACCGAGGACGGCAGCTCCATGCGCCGGATGCCGGAGAGCTCCTCGACCTCCTCCTGCTCCAGCCAGCCGTCGCAGCCCACCGCCAGCTCGCCGTCGACCTTCTCCAGCGCGGCGAACTCCAGGGCGCTGACCAGGTCCTCGACGTGGCAGAACTGCCAGGCGGGGCGGGATCCGGCGACGACCAGGAGGCGGGGCGACTCGAAGTAGCGGGTCAGTGCGGTATCCGTGCCGCCCACCAGGACGGTGGGGCGCAGCACGGTGACGTTCAGGCCGGGGTGCGCGCGGGGTGCGCGGTGCGCCAGGTGCTCGATCTCCAGGAGGTCGCCGACACCGGTGGCGTCCGCGGTGGCCCGCAGCTCGGAGTCCTCTGCCAGGGGAACATCGTTGTCGGGCAGCGCCCCGTAGACCATGGCGGAGGTGCACAGCACCACCCGGTGGATGCCGGCGGCCGCGGCGGCGGTGAGCACGGTCTGGGTGCCGCGCACGTTGTACGCGGTGCGCGCCGCGTCGTCGGTCTCCAGGTCGAGGTCGAGCGCGAGGTGGACGACGACATCGGCGCCGCGCAGCTTGTCGGCGATGGCCGGGTCCCGGACGTCGAGGACGTGCCAGTGCGCCTCGGCGACGTCGCCGCGCCGCTCGTCGATGGCCACCACCTCCTTGACCTCGTCGGATGCGACCAGGGCACGAGTGAGCAGCGCACCGACTCCGGATGCGGCTCCGGTGACGGCGACCACGGGCCGGCGCAGCGGCCGGTCCGTGGCCCCGCCTGCGGTGTTGCCTGCCTTTTCGGTCTGGGCCGCAGCGTTTCGCGCTGCGCGAACGGTCGGATCTGGGGAACTCACCGGGCGTCTCCAGCGGTTGTCTTCAGTGCGGACACGTGCTGATACATCCGCACCAGGTGGCGTCCATCCTGCCGCAGCCACCGGGTCAGCGAAGCACCGAGCCCCGAAGCGGTCCGGGTGTCTACGCTGGAGGTGATGTCGGGCAGCCGCCGTCGGCCACCTGGTCGGCGGCCTTACGAGCCGAGGAAACCCGTGAGTGACACCCCATTTGGATTCGGCCTTCCGCCGGAGGAGCCGGAGGACGGCGACAACGGCAAGAAGAAGGGCGGCCAGGGAGGTAGCCAGGACCCCGCGGACCCGTTCGGGTTCGGCGGCGGGAGCGGCGGCGCGGACAACCCGTTCGCGGCGCTCTTCGGCGGCATGGGCGGCCCCGGCGGCGAAATGAACCCTGGCGACCTGGGAGCGGCCTTCCAGAAGCTCGGACAGATGCTCTCCTACGAGGGCGGCCCGGTGAACTGGGACATGGCCAAGGACATTGCGCGGCAGACCGTCGCGCAGGGCGCCGAGGACGGCAGCAAGGACGCGAGCCTGTCGCCGGGTGAGCGGAGCGCCATCGAGGAGGCCGTGCGCCTCGCCGACCTGTGGCTGGACGGTGTGACGTCGCTGCCGTCGGGCTCCGGCTCGGTGGTGGCCTGGAGCCGCGCCGAGTGGGTCGAGGAGACCCTCCCGGTGTGGCAGGACCTGGTCAATCCGCTCGCCGAGCGTGTCGGGGCGGCCATGGGCGACGTACTGCCCGGGGAGATGCAGGCCATGGCGGGCCCGCTGCTCGGGATGATGCGCTCCATGGGCGGCGCGATGTTCGGCACCCAGATCGGCCAGGCGCTGGGCGTGCTCGCCGGTGAGGTCGTCGGTTCGACGGACATCGGACTTCCGCTGGGACCGGCCGGCAAGGCCGCGCTGCTGCCCGTGAACATCGCGGGGTTCGGCGAGGGCCTGGGCGTGCCGGAAGAGGAAGTGCGGCTGTATCTGGCCCTGCGTGAGGCCGCCCACCAGCGGCTCTTCGCCCATGTGCCGTGGCTGCGCTCGCATCTGTTCGGTGCCGTCGAGGGCTACGCGCGCGGCATCAAGGTCGACACGAGCAAGCTGGAGGACGTGGTCGGCCAGATCGATCCGCAGCACCCGGAGGAGCTGCAGAACGCCCTTCAGCAGGGCATGTTCCAGCCCGAGGACACCCCGGAGCAGAAGGCGGCACTGGCCCGGCTGGAGACCGCGCTGGCGCTCGTCGAGGGCTGGGTGGACGCGGTGGTGCACGCCGCCGCCAAGCCGCATCTGCCGTCGGCGGACAAGCTCCGGGAGACGCTGCGGCGGCGCCGGGCCAGCGGTGGCCCCGCCGAGCAGACGTTCTCGACGCTGATCGGTCTGCAGCTGCGGCCGCGGCGGCTGCGGGACGCCTCGCGGCTGTGGGCGTCGCTGACGGACGCGCGGGGCCTGGAGGGCCGCGACGGCCTGTGGGAGCACCCGGACATGCTGCCGACGGCGGCGGACCTGGACGACCCGGACGGGTTCGTGCACCACGAGCAGCCCGACTTCTCCGAGCTCGACAAGATGCTCGGCGAGGCCGCGAGCGGCGGTACGCCGGATCCGGGCGGGCCCGCCCGGGGAAACGACGGCCCGGACGAGGCTCCCGGTGAGGGCAAGGGTGACGACGCCACGTGAGTCTGCATGAGGAGGCGGCGCGGGTGCTCAAGGAGTGGCCCGCGCCGTCGGCCGACCAGGAGCAGCTGCGGCTGATGTATCTGGACCACCTCGCCGCCCATCAGGACGGCATGTGGAAGCCCTGCAAAGACGGACACCTCACGGCCAGCGCGCTGGTGATCGATCCGGTCGGCGGCCGGGTGCTGCTCACCCTGCACCGCAAGCTGGAGATGTGGCTGCAGATGGGCGGCCACTGCGAGCCGGAGGACGCCTCGCCGGCCGATGCGGCGCTGCGTGAGGCGCGCGAGGAGTCGGGGATCACGCAGGGGCTGACGCTGCTGTCCGGCGGCCCGGTGCGGCTGGATCGTCATCACACACCCTGCGCGGTGCATTTGGACGTCCAGTACGCGGCGCTGGCTCCCAAGGACGCGGTGGCGGCGATCAGCGACGAGTCGCTGGATCTGCGGTGGTTCGCGTACGACGAGGTGCCCGGCGTCGCCGATGCGTCGGTGGTGCGCCTGGTCGAGCGCACCCGTGCGCTCCTCTAGACGGCAGCCCGACAGCGCACGCATTCCGGCGCCCGCCCCTCCTGGGGCGGGCGCCGGAGTACGTCAACGGCGCCTCGGCGGCACTCAGTTGGTGAAGATGTTGCCCTGGTTCATTCCCCGGGCGCCCTGCTGGCCCATACCGAACTGGGCGGCCGCACCGGAGCCGATGACGGCGTTCTGCGGCGGCAGCAGCTCGCTGGGCTGGACCAGTGCGTAGCCCTGGCCGAGGAAGCTGAGTTCCCAGCCCTCGCCCGTGTTGCCGCGCCGGCGCCACACACCGGAGGAGTGGGTCTGTGCCTGCATCTGCACACGCAGCGAAGCGGACCAGGCGACCACCGCGTCGGCGTCGGCGTTGACGTACTTGTCGGGCGTGACCTGCAGCATCAGCGGCTGGCCGGAGGTCATCAGAACGACCTTGCCCTGCCCGGAGATGTTGAGCTGGTACTTGCCGGTGCCGGAGATGCCGTACTGGCTGTCGACGGAGACGACCTCCCAGTGGAGGCCGGAGTCCAGGGCCAGGACGTAACTGCTGTCGACGGTCAGACCGTCGTGGTCGACGTCGAGGACATGGACGTACTGGGCGAGGTTGGCCAGATAGACCGTGCCCTGCCCGGAGACGCGCATCAGATCGAGGCCCTCACCGGAGTGCGCGCGGGCGCGCCGCTGGCCGGGCGTCTGGTAGTTGCCGTCGAATTCGAGCAGCCCCTGGTAGGCGACCATCGCACCCTTGCGGGCGAGGACGTCCTCGTGGCCCTGGAGGGCGACGCGCAGCAGCTGGCTGTTCTGCAGGGCGTAGCGGTCCTGGGTCTGTGCCTCGGTGAAGGCGAAAAGCGGACTCTGCATGGCGTGTTCGGTCCTCCCCCTCAGCCCCGGGCCCGGAGCCGGTCGGTGCTGTCCTCGCTGGGCTGGACGACGACGAACCCCTGGCCGGAGAAGCCCAGTTGGTATGCCTCGCCGCTGCCGCGTCCGATCATCGAGGACGCCTTGAAGCTGCGCTTGCCCTTCATCTTCAGATTGGTCGACCAGGCGACCAGGGCGTCCGGGTCCACATACGTCTCGTCCTCACCGCGGCCGCAGTCGACGACGATGGGGGTGCCCCGGGAGGTCAGGGCGACCCAGCCGGTGCCGGAGATACCGACGTTGAAGAGCCCCTGGCCGGCGAACTTCGCCATGCCCTTGACGCGCTGCACGCCCCACTGGAGCTGCGCGTCGAAGGCGAGGAGGTTGGTGCCGTTGACGGAGAGCGAGTCACCGTTGAGGTTGATGCAGACCACGTCGGCCCCGTAGTCGGCGAGGTAGAGCAGGCCGTCCCCGGAGCACTTCATGAGGGGTGCGCCTTCGCCGGTGATCCACTGGGAGGCCATCTGGCGGACGGCGGGCGGGTTCGGCTCGTACTGGACGAAGCCTTCGTAGGCGACCATCGAGCCGGTGCGTGCGAAGACGTCCTGGCCGCTCTGCATGGCGATCTTCACCATGGCACTGCCGTGGTTCTCCATGCGGGCGGCGGGCGGGGTCGGGGCGTAGCCCGACAGCTGCTGCTGGTTCATGACGGGCTCCCTCAGACCTCGTAGGGCTGGACGACGATGAAGTTGCCGGGCGCGCCGCGGAACTGGAGGTTCACGGTCTCGCCGGAGTGGCCGGGGAAGGCGTGCCGGCGCAGGCTCACCTGGCTGGAGATGATCACCTGCGAGGCCGCGGACCAGGCCACGATGGCGTTGGCATCGGCGTAGGTGGTCGGGGTGACCGGCAGCACGACCGGAGTGCCCTGGGTCTTGACGACGAGGGTGCCGGTCCCCTGGAACTGCATGGTGAACAGGGCGCCACCGGGGATGCCGTGGCCCTCGATCCGGCGGACCTCGTGCTGCAGCGACTCGTCGAAGGCGAGGACGCTGTCGGCGGACACACAGATGGCGTCGCCCTGCAGCTCGATGGGGTGGACATGGGCGCTGTTCTCGGCGAAGAAGACCTGGCCCTGGCCGGTGCAGCGCATCAGCTGCATTTCCTGGCCGGTGGCGTTGCCGACGATCCGGCCGCGGAAGCCGGCGCCCTTGTAGCCGAAGTCGACCTTGCCCTGGTAGAGCACCATGCTGCCCTGGCGGGCGAGCACCGGCTGGCCGTCGACGCCGAGGTCGACGCGGATCAGCTTGCTGTTCTGCGGGGTCCAGCGCTGGCCGGTGGGGGCTTCCTTGTACTTGTCCAGCACAGCGCCGAGGCCGGGGCCGCCGCCCTGAGGCACGGCCGGGGCCTGGCCACCCGGATACGGGGCACCCGGGGGCGGTCCCGGCTGCCCGTACGGGGCGGGCTGCCCCTGCGGGGCGCCGTATCCGCCGGGCGGCGGGGCGGGCTGGCCGTAGGGCGGGGCCTGTGGGGCCTGCTGGCCGGGATAGCCGCCCGGTGCGGTCTGCGGCTGGCCGTACGGGTCCTGACCGGGCGCCGGCTGGCCATATGGGGCGGGCGGCTGCTGGCCGGGCGGCCCGGGTACACCGGGCGGGGCCAGCGGGGCGGCGATGGTGGGTGCGCTGTGCACCTGCGGGTCGGCGGGCTGCGGCGCGGGGGCCGGCGGCGGCGCCGGCGGCGCGCCCTGGGGCGGGCCGAAGTCGGGCGCGGGCTGCTGCGGTACGGGCGCGGCGGCGGGCGCCCCGAAGGACGGCGCGGGGGCCGCGGCTCCGGGTGGCGGCGCGAAGCCGGGCGCGCCCTGTGCCGTTGCGGGCGGCGCCGGCGCCTCGGCCTCTTCGGCGACCTCGCCGCCGAAGTTCTTCAGCAGCGCGTCGAGGCCGCCGTCGAAGCCCTGGCCGACCGCGGCGAACCGCCAGACGTCCTTGAGGTAGAAATCGCCGAGCATGACGGCGCGTTCGGTGCTGAATTCGCTGCCGTCGAAGGAGTAGCGGGCGACCTCCTCGCCGCCGGCCACGATCCGGAGGTAGCCGGGTCCGATCTGCGAGACCTGGCCCGCCCCGTCGAGCGCGGCGGTGAAGGAGAGCTTCTGGATCTGCGGCGGGATCTTGTCGAGGGTGACCCGGAACGACTCGCTGTCGCCGGCCTGCGCCCCGAGCAGCTGGACCGACTCCTCGGGCGACTTGGGCTGGTTGAAGAAGATGAAGTACCGGTCGTCGGACAGCCGCTCGTCGGCGTCCAGACCGAAGCAGCTGATGTCGAAGGTCAGGCCGGGCCCGGCGATCTGCACACCGACGTACAGATCCGTTCCCGCCGTCAGATCACCGATCTTGGCCTTGTGGCCCCGCTGGAATTCCCTGGCCATACGTAACGCCCGTCCCCCGCTCCCGCTGTGAGTTGCTCTGCGCGGCCAGGCTAACCGCTGGCGCCGACAGCAGGCGATGCCGGGGCACTGCGGATCTCATCCAATGCCGCGGTCACTCTCCGCGGGCGGTGGGCAGATGGGGCAGCCGGTCGGCCGCGACCACTCCTTCGAGGTAGCCGCGGGCCCGCTCCGTACGGGGGTAGGCCTCCAGGAGGTGCCAGAACCGGGGGCCGTGGCCGGGGACGAGCAGATGGGCGAGTTCATGCAGCAGGACGTAGTCGATGACGTACTCCGGCATGCCCTGAAGGCGGTGCGACAGGCGGATGCTGCCCTCCGCGGGGGTGCACGATCCCCAGCGGGTGTTCTGGTTGGTCACCCAGCGCACCGACGCGGGGCTGGCCCGGCCGTCCAGATACTGGCCGGACAGGCGCTCGGCGCGCTCGGCCAGCTCCCCGTCGCCCAGCATCCGCTTGCTTTCCTGGGCGGCGAGCTTGTCCAGCATGACGGTGACCCAACGCCGTTCCTCGGCCTCGGACATACGGGCCGGAATCAGGACAACCGTGCGGTCGCCCTCGCGGTACGCCGAGACCGTTCTGCGCCGCCGGGAGCTGCGGCGCACTTCGACGGCGCTGGTGCCTGACCCGCGGGCCTTCGGGTTCGGGGCAGCCCTGCGCGATGTGTCAGCGGCGCGGCGCAAGGGTGTCTCCCCTGGGCCGTGGGAAGGGTCGGCGGGCACGCGCCCGACGTTACCCGCTGGCAGTGCGGTAAGTCCCGCCCCGCGGACGGTTCGCCACCGAACCACTCCATGGCGTGCACCGCTTGTATGACCGTTGCCCACTGCCTGTGGATAACTTCCGCACGGATCCGCGGCACGGCGCATGCTGAGAGCCGGACGACGAAGGACGGGGGCGGAGATGAGTCATCCGATGCTCAAGCCCGCGCTGCGGCGCGGCTGGCGGGACAGGGAAACCGTGCGGTTCGGCGTGGCGCCAGCGCATGCGATGGTGGTCGGCCCGGTCGACACGGCGACCGGCAGCTTCCTCTCGCTGATCGACGGCACCCGCACCATGGAGCGACTGATCGAGGAGGCCGCGTTACTGGACCTCCTGCCCGAGCACGTGCGGGGTGTGGTGGAGCGGCTCGGCGCGGCCGGGCTGCTGGAGGCCCCCACCGCCGGCGGCCCGCCGGCCGAGGCCGTACGGGCGGACCACGCCGCCTTCGAACAGCTGCGGCCCGACCTGGCGTCCCTCTCGGTGCGGCATCCGGAACCCGCGGGCGCCCTGGGCCGGATGGGGGCGCGCCGGGCGGTCCGGGCCCGGGTCAAGGGGGCGGGGCGGGTCGGCGCCGCGGTCGCGGCGCTGCTCTCCGCCTCGGGGATCGGCCGGGTGGAGGTGTTCGACGGCGGCATGGTCCAGCCGTGGGACGTGATGCCCGGCGGGCTGCCGGCCGGGCGGATCGGCGAGCGGCGGGACGCGGCCGCGCAACGGCTGGTCCACCGGTCTTCCCCCTGGGGCCGCACCCCGCGGCCGCGGGTCCCGGTCAGCGAATCCGGCGAACCCGGGCTGTCCCTGGTGGTGCTCGCCCCGCGCGACGGGCTCGGCGCGTACGCCCCCGACCCCGTGATCTCCGAGCCGCTGCTCACCGCCGGAATCCCACATCTTTACGCGGGGGTGATCGAGGGCACGGGTGTGGTGGGTCCGTTGGTGCTGCCCGGAGGTTCGGCCTGTGCCCGCTGCGATGAACTACGCCGTACGGACGCGGAGCCGGCCTGGCCGCGGCTGCTGGCGCAGTGGCGGTCGGGTCGTGGTTCACCCGCGGTGCCGGCCTGCGATGCCGCGTTGGCAACTGCGGTCGCGGGGGTCGCCGCCGTCCAGGCGCTGACGTTCCTCGACGGTGAACTACCGCCGTGCACAGGTGCCCGGATGGAGTTCGCCTCGCCGTGTGCAAGCGTGCGGACGGCGCGGATCGAGCCGCATCCGGAGTGCGGCTGCGGCGCCGCCGTCTCGCCGAGTGCGGCAGGCGCCTCGGATCCTCGGCCGTGACACGCCACAATGACGGAGTAACCCCGGTTGGGGGACAGTGTGAGTTGGAGGGGCGCATGTCTGATCTTCCCCGCAAGGCGGTCACCCGCACCGCCAAGCTGGCCGCGCTGCCACTGGGGTTCGCCGGCCGTGCCACCTGGGGCCTCGGCAAGCGGATCGGCGGCAGATCCGCCGAAATCGTCGGCCGTGAGCTGCAACAGCGCACCGCGGAACAGCTCTTCAAAGTGCTCGGTGAGCTGAAGGGCGGGGCGATGAAGTTCGGGCAGGCACTGTCCGTCTTCGAGTCGGCACTGCCCGAGGAGATCGCCGGCCCCTACCGCGCCGCCCTGACGAAGCTTCAGGAGGCGGCACCCCCGATGCCGACCAGCACGGTGCACTCGGTGCTGGCAGAGCGGCTCGGCGAGGAGTGGCGGGAGCTGTTCGAGGAGTTCGAGGAAAAGCCGGCCGCGGCTGCCTCGATCGGGCAGGTCCACCGTGCGGTGTGGCACGACGGCCGTGAGGTGGCCGTCAAGGTGCAGTATCCGGGTGCCGGTCAGGCGCTGCTGTCGGACCTGGCCCAGCTGAGCCGGTTCGCCCGGCTGCTGGGCCCGCTGATCCCGGGCATGGACATCAAGCCACTGATCACCGAGCTGCGCGACCGGGTGTCGGAGGAGCTGGACTACTCCCTGGAGGCAGCGGCACAGCAGGCTCATGCCGAGGAGTTCGCCGACGACCCGGATGTGGTGGTGCCGGCTGTGGTGCACCAGTGCGACGAGGTGCTGGTGACGGAGTGGATGGACGGGGTACCGCTGTCGGAGGTGATCGCGGACGGCACCGACGAGCAGCGGGACCGGGCCGGTCAGCTCTTGGCCCGCTTCCTCTTCTCCGGCCCCGCCCGTACCGGCCTGCTGCACGCCGACCCGCACCCGGGCAACTTCCGGCTGCTGGCCGGGGACTTCCCGGACGGCCCGGCCGAGGAGTGGCGGCTGGGAGTGCTGGACTTCGGCACCGTCGACCGGCTGCCCGAGGGGCTGCCGCCGACGATCGGGACCTCGCTGCGGATGACGCTGGACGGCGAGGCGGATGCCGTCTACCAGCTGCTGTGCGAGGAAGGCTTCGTCAAGGAGTCCATCGAGCTGGATCCGGACGCGGTGCTGGAATATCTGCTGCCGATCATCGAACCCGCCCAGGCGGACGAGTTCACCTTCACCCGGGGCTGGATGCGCCATCAGGCAGCCCGGGTCGGTGATCCGCGCTCCCCCGCCCACCAGTTGGGCAAGCAGCTCAATCTGCCGCCCGCCTACCTCCTGATCCACCGTGTGACGTTGAGCACGATCGGGGTGCTGTGCCAGCTGGGGGCGACGGTACGGCTGCGCGACGAGCTGGAGGCGTGGCTGCCCGGCTTTGTGCCGGAGGAGGAGCCGGCCGGCCCGGACATCACGGGCATCAGCAGCGTCATGGACGAAGAGATCGGTGCGGACCTCGGCGAGGAGGCCGTCGAGGAGACCACGGCCTGAGCCCGGCCCACCGGGCCGCACGGCCCCTTCCGTTCGCTCCGCCGGCCGGAGCGGACGGGAGGGCCTGAGGCCTTCCGGCCTCGGTGGTGCTCGGTCTTACCACCAGCTCGAGTCCAGGCGCCCTTCGATGGCCCGGATGTTCTCCCGCGCGCAGCTGTCGCAGAAGTAGCGGCGCTCACCGTTCTCGACGGAGCAGGTCCAGGTCGGCGGAGAGCCTTCGGCGACCGCGCCACAGCCGGCGCACACCGTGTTCCCGTCGGCCAACTCCGCCTGTTCGTGCGTCTTCTGGTCCACCAGCCGACGATATCCCCGTCAACCCCGCGAATCGGGATACAACGCACCATGGGGCCCGCCCTGTCGGACGGACCCCATGGCCGGCGGCATCGGTGCGCCGCCTTACTGCATCACGGCCATCGCCAGCGCCCGGCGGGCGCGGAGCGACGCGCGCTCGGCGCGCCGCTGCATACGCCGCGCGGCGGCGAGCCGATGAGCCCTGCGTTCCGATTCAGCCTCCTGAAGGCGTTCGTGCATATGCGCACGCGCCAGGGCTTCTGGGATGAGTTGCATGGCGAGGTTCCTGTTCTGACGCGACTCGATCGCGTCGGTGTTCACGGGGACGGGGGTGTCGGTGAGCGAGGGGTTCATCGCGAAGTCCTGCTTCTGGGGATCCCGTGTGACGGGACGGTCGATCGTTCCTGTGCCGATGGTGTTCATGCCGCGACCGGGTTCTTGCGCGGACGGCCACGCGGACGCTTCCGCGGCACGACGACGCCCTGGACGAAGAGCTCGCCACCCCAGACGCCCCACGGCTCACGGCGGTCCTTGGCACCGGCGAGACAGGCCTCGCGGACCGGACAGGTCTGGCACAGCGTCTTGGCGTACTCGACGTCGGCCGGGGACTCGGCGAAGAAGACCTCGGGGTCATAGGTGCGGCACGGAACGGCAGCGCCGAGGCGGTCGATCTCGTCGTCGAGCTCGGTGAGGGGAAGCAAGGAGTTCTCCTGGGGGTCGGGCGGAGGGATCAGGTCGGTTGCTACGGACGGGGTGTGCGTCTGCAGTTGCACGGTGGTGTGTTCCTCGTCTGTTCGGCCCGGCTGGTGGCGGGCGCGTGGGGCAAACAAAAGGGCCGCGGATCCCGGTGTGGGTTCCGCGGCCCTGGAAGGTGCCGACCTGATCGTGCCGATCAGGCTGGATCTCTCCAGGGTTCGAGGCCGCGGTAGGCCCACATGTCATGCTGCTTCTGGTACTGCTTCCGGGATTCGGCACCGTTGGCCGCCGCGAAGGCATAGGCATTCACCGATGCCGCCGTTGCTGCTACCGCAGGTGCCTCGGTCGGTCGCGCGGTGCGCTCACTGCGCGTCAGCACAGTGAGGGACTCGGGGCGCGCGACCTCGATACCGGAGAGACGGCCGGAGCCGGACAGACCGGTACCAAGGAGCGAGGAGCCGAGCGGGCAGGTGGCGACGACCGAGAGATCGGTCATTTTGTTGGTCTCGATAATGCTGATCACTGGGCTCGCCTCCTCTCGGCGTCTCGGTGGACCGGGAATCCCGTTCCAGGGTGTTCAAGTACAGCACGGATCCATCGGATCTCGGAAGATTTCCGTTGTCTCCGTTGCTTCCGAAGGCTATGGGGATGCGCTCCGCGCACGCAAACTATTTTTCCGACGAGTTTTCCGCGGCGTCCTCGGACCCGTCTCCCGAGGCCCCCACGAGCTCCTCGCCGGCACAGATTGCCAGCACGTCACTGCCGTAGCGGTCGAACTTCCGCCGCCCCACTCCTGAGATGACCGCAAGCTCCGATTCGGTTCCCGGAACGGCCTCCGCGATCGCCATCAGGGTCTTGTCGGTGAAGACGCAGTAGGCGGGCTGCCGGGAGCGCGCAGCCTGCTCGGCCCGCCACTCGCACAACCGCTCATAGAGCGCCTCGTCGAGCTCCGAGGGGCAGTCCTCACACCGCATCAGCTTCATCTCGCCCGCGTCCGTGAGGGTTCTGTTGCAGACCCGGCAGCGGGCGGGGCTGCGGTGCTTGGGGCGCCGAGCCACCGCGGCCGCGCCCTCCCCACCGCGCTCGACGCCCCCGGAGAGCGCGCCCGGCGTACGGCGACCGGCCACCGCCCCGGAGCCGGGCCGCAGCCCGCTGAGGAAGCGGCTGGCGCGCCGGGAGGCCCGCCCGCCGGGAGAGCGCGCCAGCGACCAGGACAGGCCCAGATGCAGCCGGGCGCGGGTGACGCCGACATAGAGGAGTCGGCGCTCCTCCTCCAGCTGCTCATCGGTCTTGGCGTAGGTGATCGGCATCATGCCTTCGGTGAGGCCGACCAGGAACACGGCGTCCCACTCCAGGCCCTTGGCGGCATGCAGGGAGGCGAGAGTCACCCCTTCGACCGTGGGGGCGTGCTGGGCGTTGGCCCGCTCGTCCAGCTCGGCGACGAGGTCGGCGAGGGTGGCCGCGGGCCGGGCCTTGGCGAAGTCCTCGGCGAGCCGCACCAGAGCCGCCAGGGACTCCCAGCGGTCCCGCACCGCCCCGGAGCCGGCCGGCGGCCTGCTCGTCCAGCCCATGTCGCTGAGCACCGCCCGCACCTCGGACGGCAGGTCCACGGCGTCGTCGAGCAGCGCGTCGTTGCCACCGAAGCGGGCGGCGCCGCGCAGCTTGACGCCGGCCTCGCGCACCTCCGGCCGCTCGAAGAACCGCTCGGCGCCCCGCAGCTGGTATGGCACCCCGGCGTCGGCCAGCGCCTGTTCGTAGACCTCGGACTGGGCGTTGATACGGAAGAGCACGGCGATCTCGCCGGCCGACACCCCGGAGGCGATCAGGTCACGGATCCGGCGGGCGGTGCCCTCGGCCTCGGCGGGCTCGTCGGTGTACTCCGTGTACACGGGCTCGGGGCCGGCCTCGCGCTGCGAGATCAGCTCCAGGCGCTGTTCGGCGGCGCGCCCCTTGGCCTGGGTGAGCAGACCGTTGGCGAGGTGCACGACCTGGGGGCTGGAGCGGTAGTCGCGGACGAGCTTGACGACCGTCGCGTTCGGATGGCGGGTGCGGAAGTTGAGGAGGTGGTCCGGGGTGGCACCGGTGAAGCTGTAGATCGTCTGGCTGGCGTCGCCGACCACGCAGAGGGTGTCGCGGTCCCCCAGCCACAGCTCGAGCAGCCGCTGCTGGAGCGGGCTGACGTCCTGGTACTCGTCGACGACGAAGTGCTGGTACTGGGTACGGACCTGCTCGGCGATGTCGTGCCGGTCCTGCAGCACACCGACCGTGAGCAGGAGCACGTCCTCGAAATCGATGCTGCCGCGCTCGCGCTTGAGCTGCTCGTACGTGCGGTAGATCTGACCGATCTCGGCCGGGTCACGAGGGGCGTCGCGGCCGGCCTTGGCGACCGCGGCCGGATAGTCGGCCGGCACGGTCTGGGTGACCTTGGACCATTCGATCTCGGCCGTGACATCGCGCAGCTCATTGCGGTCGAGCCGGATGCCGCAGCGCGCGGCGGCCTCGGCGACGAGCTGGATCTTGCGCTCCAGCAACCGCGGGACCTCACCGCCGACGGCCTTCGGCCAGAAGAACTGGAGCTGCCGCAGGGCCGCGGAGTGGAACGTCCTGGCCTGGACCCCGCCCGCGCCGAGCTGGCGCAGCCGGCCGCGCATCTCGCCGGCCGCGCGGGCCGTGAACGTGACCGCGAGCACACTCGCGGGCTGCAGGATCCCCGCCCGTACCCCGTAGGCGATCCGGTGGGTGATCGCGCGGGTCTTGCCCGTGCCGGCGCCGGCCAGCACGCAGACGGGACCGTGCAGAGCCGTGGCGACCTCGCGCTGCTCGGGGTCGAGCCCGTCGAGCACCCCGTCGGCCGAGTCAGGCACCTGTGGGAAGAGGGAGGAGTCCGTTGCTGCTGTCACCCCGCCATGCTGCCAGGTCCGCAGAGCCGCCCGGGAAAGCTGTCCACAGCCCCGCATCCCGGTCGTACACGACGCGTCCACTGTGGATTACGGACGGTGCGCGGCCGCGGCTCGTGGTGTGCTGTGTCACGGCGGTCGAGCGGGCGGGACCGTGCAGGAGAGCCGGAAAGGGCCTGGTCACCGGAACCGGGAATGGCCGGGGCCCGATGCTCGTTGTGTTGCTTGGCCGGGCCGAGTACGGCGTCGGGCTGTATGGCATCAAGACTTATCGAAGGAGCGCGGGACGCATGGCGGGCACTGTGACGATGTACAGCACGACCTGGTGCGGCTACTGCCGTCGGCTGAAGGGTCAGATGGACCGCGAGGGCATCACGTACACCGAGATCAACATCGAGCACGACCCGGAGTCCGCGGCGTTCGTGGAGAAGGCCAACGGCGGCAACCAGACGGTGCCGACCGTGCTCTTCCCCGACGGTTCGACGCTGACCAACCCGTCCCTGGCGCAGGTCAAGCAGAAGGTCGGGGCCTGACGGCTTCTCCGGGGGGGGCTTTGCCTGTGTGGTTCGACGGGGGCGCTTCGCCTGCCCAGTTTTGCGGGGCGCTTCGCCTCGGCGGCGACACGGCGTCCCGGAGGGCCCTGGGGCTTCCCCGGCAGCGGTGCCGTTCCGCGTGAGCGGCCCCGCGCCGCCGCTGAACGTGCGCACAGAGCCGTCGACCGGATCCATCACGTGGACCGGCCGGCGGCCCGCTGCGTGCCGCGCAAGGGGGCGGGCCTGCGGGCGTCGTACAGCCGCCCGCTCGCCCGCCCGGCCCTCACGGCCTGGGCAGCGGCTTGCCGTACCAGAGCTCGATGAGGCGGGCGGCGATGGAGATGCCGTACGGCGGGAGGACCTCGCCGGACTCGAAGGCGGCGCGCAGGTCCTCGCGGGAGAACCAGCGGGCCTCTTCGATCTCCTCGCCGTCGACCTGGATCTCGGAGGAGGTGGCACGCGCCATGAAGCCCAGCATCAGGCTGGAGGGGAAGGGCCAGGGCTGGCTGGCGATGTATTCGACCTCGCCGACGACGACGCCGGCCTCCTCGTAGACCTCACGGGCCACCGACTGCTCGATGGACTCCCCCGGCTCGACGAAGCCCGCGAGGGTGGAGAAGCGGCCCTCGGGCCAGTGGACCTGGCGGCCCAGGAGTGCGCGGTCCTCCTCGTCGGTGACGAGCATGATCACGGCCGGGTCGGTGCGCGGGTAGTGCTCGGCGCCGCACGCCGGGCAGCGGCGGATGTGGCCCGCCGCGGCGATGACGGTGCGCTCGCCGCAGCGTGAGCAGAAGCGGTGCAGCCGCTGCCAGTTCTCCAGGGCGACGGCGTGGACGAGCAGACCGGCGTCGCGCGGGGACAGCAGCAGACCGGCCTCGCGCAGGCCCGCCGGGCGCGCGGACTGGTCCATCCGGCCGGGCAGCGAGTCCTTCTGGAGGGCGAAGTAGCTGACGCCCTCGTCGTCGGTGCCGAGGTAGTAGCGATGGGCCTCGGTCAGTGGCGCCTCGAAGGACGGCGTCGTGATCAGCTCGGTGCGGCCGTCCGGGGTGTCGTCGATCAGCGCCTGTCCGCCGGACACCACGAAGACGCGCGTCGTCGGGTGGCTCCAGGCCGCCGCCAGCCAGGCCTCGTCGAGGCGGTGATGGGCGGAACGGTCAATTCCGCTCGGCGCGCTGAAGGTGAGCGGCCGGCCTGCGGTGTGGTCGGTCCAGGTGGTCACTGCTGTTTCCAACTCCCCCTATGGCGTGGGTGATTGCTGCGTACGGGCGCGGAGCGGTACGGCGGTACGCGCGCGGTCAAGCCGTGCGCCAGGTCTCCGCCAGGTCGCCCCACAGGTGGGCGGCGGTCTCGACGCCCTTCATCAGCAGGTCGAGCTCGACCTTTTCGTTCGGTGCGTGCCAGCCGTCGGACGGCACGGAGATGCCGAGGAAGAGGACCGGGACGCCGAGGACGTCCTGGAGGTCGGCCGCCGGCCCGGAGCCGCCCTCACGGGTGAAACGGATCTTCTGTTCGAAGGCGCGGCCCATGGCGCGGACGACGGACTGGAGCGCGGGGTGGTCGAGCGGGGTGAGGCACGGGCGGGTGGCGCCCCAGAAGGTGATCTGGTGGCGGATGCCGGCCGGGAGGCTCGCCGCGGTCCAGTCGCGTACGGACTGCTGGACGGCGGCCGCGCTCTGCCCCGCGACCAGCCGGAAGGACAGCTTGAGCTGCGCGGTGGACGGCACGATGGTCTTGCCGCCGGGGCCCTGGTAGCCGCCGCCGATGCCGTTCACCTCGGCGGTGGGGCGGGCCCAGATGCGCTCCAGGGTCGTGCTGCCGGCCTCGCCGAGGGAGGCGTGGGAGTGCGCGGTGCGCAGCCACTCCTCCTCGTCGAAGGGCAGCTCGGCGAAGAGTTCCCGCTCGCGGTCGGAGAGTTCGATCACGCCGTCGTAGAAGCCGGGGACGGCGACCCGGCGGTCGGCGTCGTGCAGTGCGGCGGCCAGCCGGGCGGCCTCGGTGGCGGGGTTGGGGACGGCACCGCCGAACGAGCCGGAGTGAATGTCCTGGTCGGGGCCGTAGAGGTCGACCTGGCAGTCCGTCAGGCCACGCATACCGGTGCACACCGTGGGGGTGTCCCTGGACCACATGCCGGTGTCGGAAACGATCACCGCGTCGCAGGCGAGGCGGTCCGCGTGCTTCTCGATCAGGACCGGGAAGTTCGGTGAGCCGGACTCCTCCTCGCCCTCGATCAGCAGCTTGAGGTTGACGGCGGGGGCGGTACGGCCGGTCGCGGCGAGGTGCGCGCGGACCCCCAGGGTGTGGAAGAACACCTGGCCCTTGTCGTCGGCGGCGCCGCGTGCGTAGAGCTTGCCGTCAACGGTCCGGGGCTCGAAGGGGTCGGTGTGCCAGCCGTCCTCGCGGGCGGCGGGCTGTACGTCGTGATGGCCGTAGACGAGCACGGTCGGCGCGGACGGGTCCCCCGAGGGCCACTCGGCGAAGACCGCGGGCAGGCCGCCGGTCTCCCAGATCTCGGTGGTGCTGAAGCCGGTGTCGGAGAGCTTCGCGGCGAGCCATTCGGCGCTGCGGCGCACATCACCGGCGCGCTCCGGGTCGGCGGACACGGAGGGGATGCGCAGCCAGTCGGCGAGGTCTTCGAGGAAGGCTTCGCGGTGGCGGGTGATGTACGTACGGACGGCGCTGTCCGGGGTTGTGCTCATACGACCGAGCCTATCGGCCTTGCGGGGGAGGCCGGTCAGCGGTCTCGCCGAGCAGGATGCGTTCCAGTCCGGCCCGGCCCGGCAGCCGGGCGGGCCGGACCACCTCGCCACTGCGGACGTAGAGGAAGGCGGCGTCGACGGCGGACGGCTCCAGGCCGTGGCGCTCGGCCCAGGCGAGGCGGTAGACGGCCAGCTGGAGGGGGTCGGCGCTGTGGGCGCGGCCGGTCTTCCAGTCGACGATCTCGAAGCGGTCGCCGTCGGGGCCGGGCTCCTTGTAGACGGCGTCGATCCGGCCGCGGATCAGCCGTCCCGCGAGGGTCAGCTGGAAGGGGGCCTCGACGCGGAAGGGGGTGCGCTGGGCGTAGGGGGTGCGGGCGAAGGCTTCCTTGAGGGTGGCGAGGTCGTGCTCGTCGACGATCTCGGCCTCCTCGCCCGGTTCGGCGCCCGGCAGCTCGTCGGGGCCCAGCAGCGGCAGCGTCAGCTCTTCGAAGCGGGATTCGACCCAGGCGTGGAAGCGGGTGCCGCGGCGGGCACCGGGCTGCGGCGGGCGCGGCATGGGGCGGGCCAGTTCGCGGGCGAAGCCGTCGGGGTCGGCGGCGAGACGGAGCAACTGGGTGGCGCTGAGCGCGGAGGGCAGCGGGACGTCACGGACGGTGGCGCGGGAGCGGCGCAGCTCGGCGGCGAGCGCGTCCAGATCGCGGTCCCAGGAACCGATGGTGCGCCGCTCCTCGGGGAGGAGGGTGTGCGGCGCGGTGTCGCCGGGGTGGGCGGTGCCGGGGCCGGTGGGTGCCGTCAGGTCGGGCTCGGTGGCGCGCTGGGCGACGATATGGGCACGGAGCGGGGCCGGCTCGGCCTCGGGGGTGTCGGGCGGCGGGGCGCCGTCGACGGGGCCGGCTTCCGGGTGGGCGTAGGGCGCGGTGTCGTCGAACGGGCCGGGGCCGGGCACGGCGTACGGCGGGACCTCGTCGAACGGCGCCGCATCGTCGAACGGCGGGGCCTCGTCGAACGGGTCGGCTTCGGAGTGGTCGTACGGGTCGGCGTCCCATGCGTCCTCCGCCGGGGGCGGCGGCCAGTCGGGGTCGTGGGCGGACAGGGACGGCGGGGCGGCGACGACGGCGGTCCCCTCTTCCGTCCGGCGCTCCAGATGGGCGCGGACCGTGGCCGCGGCGGCGCGGCGGCGGGCCGTGGCGGTGGGGTCGAGGGGCAGCGGCCAGGCCTGTTCCGTGGCGGCCTCGGAGAGGGCGGGGTTCTCCTCGCCCTCCTCGGGGGCCTCGGCCCAGTGCTCGATCTCGCCGTGTCCCGCTTCGCAGTGCTCGCGCAGCGCCTCCAGGAAGGCGGACGGGCCGCGCGGTCGCTTCTGCTGGGGCCCCCACCAGTGGCCGGAGCCGAGCAGCAGGGAGCGGGGGCGGGTGAAGGTGACGTAGCCGAGGCGGAGTTCCTCGGTCTCCTGGTGCTGCTTCATCGCCTCCTTGAAGGACTTCAGGCCGCGGGCGGCCCACTCCCCGACGTCGGGGAGGGTCGCGGCGTCGCCGCGCAGGGCGTGCGGGAGGACCTTGGACCGGCTGGTCCACGACTCGCGGGCCTGTTCGCTGGGGAACTGCTTGGCGACCAGGCCGGGTACGGCGACCACGTCCCATTCCAGGCCTTTGGACTTGTGGGCGGTCAGGACCTTGACGGTGTTGTCGCCGCCGGGAAGGGAGCTGTCCAGGCCCTTTTCGAACTGGACAGCGGTGCGCAGAAAGCCGAGGAAAGCGAGCAGGGTGGCGTCGCCGTCGAGGGATTCGCCGCCCTGTTTGGCGGCGAATCCGGCCGCGATGTCGAGGAAGGTGCCGAGCGTTTCGCGGCGGCGTGCGGCGAGGGCGTGCGGTGACGCGGACAGCTCGACCTCCAGGCCCGTGGCGGCGAGCACCCGGTGGAGCACGTCCATGAGGGGGTCGCCGAGGGAGCGGCGCAGGTCGCGCAGTTCGGTGGCGAGGTAGGCGAAACGCACCCGGGCCTCGGAGGAGAACGGGAGCCCGTCGTCGGGACCTTCGGCCTCCAGGAAGGTGTCCAGGGCGTCGGCGAGCGAGATGGTCTCGGCCGGGTCGACGCCTTCGACGGCCTCGGCGAGGCGCTGCCCCGGGTCGTCGGACGGGGCGCCGTGGTGGACGAGAGTGCGGGCGCGGCGGCCCAGGAGCGCCAGGTCGCGCGGGCCGATCCGCCAGCGCGGACCGATCAGCAGGCGGACCAGGGCGGCGTTGGCCGTGGGGTCCTGGAGCACCTCACAGACGGCGACGAGGTCGGCGATCTCCGGCAGATGCAGCAGCCCGGAGAGGCCGACGACCTCCACGGGGACGTCCCGGTCGACCAGTTCGCCCTGGATGCGGGCGAAATCACCGGCGGTGCGGCACAGCACGGCGATCTCGCCGGGTGGGGTGCCGGTGCGGACGAGGTGGGCGAGGGAGTCGGCGAGCCAGCTGAGCTCTTCGGCGTGGGTGGGCAGCAGGGCGCAGCGGACGATGCCGTCGCGCTCGGCGCCGGGGGCGGGGCGCAGCGCTTCGACGCCCTCGTGCATCCGGCGGAGTGGTGCGGCGAGGCCGTTGGCGAGGTCGAGGAGGCGGCCGCCACTGCGGCGGTTCTCGCTGAGCGCGTACCGGCGGGCGGGGGCGCCGTCCTGGAAAGGGAAGTGGACGGGGAAGTCGTCGAGGTTGGCCACGGAGGCACCGCGCCAGCCGTAGATGGCCTGGCAGGGGTCGCCGACGGCGGTGACGGCATGCCCCGTGGCGGTCCCGGTGGCGGTCCCGGTGCCGGCGCCGAAGAGGCCGGACAGCAGCAGCCGTTGGGCGACGGAGGTGTCCTGGTACTCGTCGAGCAGGACGACACGGAATTCGTCGCGCAGGATCCGGCCGACCTCCGGGCGGGTGGTGGCGAGGGTCGCGGAGTGGGCGATCTGGTCGCCGAAGTCGAGGAGGTCGCGGCGGCGCTTCTCGGCCCGGTAGGCGGCGACGAGATCGAGCAGCTCCAGGCGGCCACGGGCGGTTTCGGGGACCTTGCGCAGGTCGGCGTTGGTGAGTTTCACACCGTCGAGGGCGGCGAGCAGCTCGGTGTCGTACGTGCGGAGCGCGGCGGGGTCCACGAGGTGCTCGGCGAGCTCGGCGTCCAGGGCGAGGAGGTCCTCCACGAGGGAGGGCAGCGAGGTGGTGAGCGCCGGGTAGGGGCCGGGGGCGGCACGGAGGGTACGGGCGGCGAGCTGGAAGCGGGTGGCGTCGGCGAGGAGCCGGGCGCTGGGTTCCAGGCCGATGCGCAGGCCGTGGTCCTTCAGGAGCTGGCCGGCGAAGGCGTGGTAGGTGGAGATCCGCGGCTCGCCGGGGGGCTGGTCGGTGGCGGTGCCGCCGGCGTCGGGCGGGAGCGCCTCGGGGTCGGTGACACCGGCGGCGAGGAGCGCGGCCCTGACGCGTTCGGCGAGTTCGCCGGCCGCCTTGTTCGTGAACGTCAGCCCGAGGACCTGTTCGGGGGCGACCTGGCCGGTGCCGACCAGCCACACCACGCGCGCGGCCATCACCGTGGTCTTGCCCGAACCGGCTCCGGCCACGATGACCTGCGGGGCGGGCGGGGCGGTGATGCACTCCGTCTGCTCCGGCGTGAACGGGATGCCGAGGAGCTCCTTGAGCTGCTCGGGGTCGGTGAGGTGAGCTGACACAGCGAAAACCGTAACGGGCGCCACTGACAACCGCCGTCGCCCCCGGCATCCGCGCAGGTCACAGCGGCAGGAACAGCGGCAGAGCCGACGGCCGGCGGCTCTCCTGCGCCCGCTCACCCACGACCGGCGCCGCTCACTCCACGACGTGCCGCCCCTCCGGCTGTGCGCTGCACGACGCCCGGAACGCGCAGTGTGTGCAGTGCGTGCCGGTGGTCGGCGTGAACCGCTCCTCCAGTACACGGCCCGCGGCGGTGGCGAGCAGTTCGCCGACCCACTCCCCCTCCAGCGGCTGCTGGCCCTGTACGGCGGGCAGCGCATCGCCGCCTTCCTTCTGGGCGGCGCCCAACCGCAGATGCACCAGTTCGGCGCCGCCCGGCTCCGGTGTGCGGCCGTCGAAGGCGTCGTCGACCGCACCCTCGCGCACCGCGAGCTGGTAGACGGCGAGCTGGGGGTGGCGGGCGACCTCGGGTCCGGTCGGTTTCTGTTTGCCGGTCTTGAAGTCGACGACGTACGCCCTGCCCTGTGCGTCCCGGGAGACGTGGTCCATGCTGCCGCGGATACGGACCTCGTAGGCGCCGGCCCCGAGGGTGAGGTCGAAGCCGTGCTCGGTGGCGACGGTGTCCCGGCCGCGGGTCTCGCGTTCCATGACGTGCCAGCGCAGGAAGCGCTCCAGGGCAGCGCGCGCGGTGTCCTTTTCCTGGCGCGACTTCCAGGGGGCGTCGAAGGCGAGGGCGTCCCATACGGAGTCCAGGCGCTCCATCAGGACACCCAGATCGGCAGGTGTGCGGCCGGAGGCGACCTCGTCGGCGAGCACATGCACCACGTTGCCGAAGCCCTGGGCGGCGGTGGCCGGGGCGTCCGCCTTGACCTCGCGGCCCAGGAACCACTGGAGGGAGCAGGTGTGGGCGAGCTGGTCGAGGGCGCTGCCGGAGAGGACGACGGGGCGGTCGCGGTCGCGCAACGGGACGGTGCTGTGGGTGGGTTCGTGCAGGCCCCACCAGTTGTCCGGGTGGGCGGCTGGTACCAGGGGGTGGTGGTCGTCGTCGTGCAGCGCCGCCAGTTTCGCGAGCCGCTGGGCGGCGGCCTCGCGCAGCGCCGGGGTGGCGGCCGGGTCGACGGTGGTGGCGCGCAGCTCGGCGACGAGCGCGGCCACCGAGAGGGGGCGGCGCGGCCGGCCGGTGACGTCCTGAGGGGCGACGCCCAGCTCGGTCAGGAAACGGGAGGGCTGGTCGCCGTCGTCGGCCGCGGCCTTCACGGCGGTGACGACCAGGCGTTCGCGGGCCCGGGTGGCCGCGACGTAGAACAGCCGGCGTTCCTCGGCGAGCAGCGCGCCCGGGGTGAGCGGCTCGGCCAGGCCGTCGCGGCCGATCCGGTCGGCTTCCAGGAGCGAACCGCGCCGGCGCAGGTCGGGCCAGAGGCCCTCCTGCACTCCGGCGATGACGACGAGCCGCCATTCCAGACCCTTGGCGCGGTGCGCGGTCATCAGCCGTACGGCGTCGGGTCGCACCGTGCGCCGGGTGAGGGTGTCGGCGGCGATGTCCTGGGCGTCGAGTTCCTCCAGGAAGTTGAGCGCGCCGCGGCCACCGGTGCGTTCCTCGGCGCGGGCCGCGGTCTCGAACAGCGCCACGACGGCGTCCAGGTCCCGGTCGGCATTGCGCCCGGCGGCGCCGCCGCGGTGGGCGGACCGCTCCAGACGCTGCGGCCAGGGGGTGCCGTCCCACAGCTCCCACAGCGCCTGCTCCGCGGTGCCGCCGCCGGCCAGCAGTTCCTGGGCCTTGCGCAGCAGCAGCCCGAGCCGCTGGGCGCCGCGTGCATAGGCGGGGTCGTGGGACACCAGGCGCTGCGGTTCGGCGAGCGCCTGGGCGATCAGCTCGTCGGAGGGCCGCGGCAGTGCCTGCCCGGCGGCCCGTTCCTCCTCACGCAGGGCGCGGCCCAGCCGCCGCAGATCGGCGGAGTCCATTCCGCCCAGGGGGGAGGTCAGCAGGTCCAGAGCGGTTTCGGCGTCGAGCCGGTGGCGGGCGGTGTCACCGGGGGCGGCCGCCTCACCGGAGGGGGCGTCACCGAACGGGGCGTCACCGGGGGCGGCCTCGACGGATTCCGTCCCACCGGATGAAGCGTCATCGGAGTCCAGCTCACCGGACCGGCCGTCACCGGGGCCGGCCTCATCGGATTCCGTCCCACCGGACCGGCCGTCTTCGGGACCGGCGTCACCGGATTCCGCCCCACTCGACCGGCCGTCTTCGGGACCGGCCTCACCGGATTCCGCCCCACCCGACTGTCCATCATCGGGACCGGCGTCATCGGAGTCCCCCTCACCGGACCGGCCGCCACCGGGACCCTCCACCGCATCATCCTGCGCCAGTGCGGCCCGTGCCGCCGCCCGCAGCGCGGTCAGCAGGGGGGCGACCGCGGGTTCGTGGCGCAGCGGCAGATCGTCGCCGTCGATGTCGAGCGGTACCCCGGCGGAGGTGAGCGCGCGGCGTACCGGGGGGAGCGAGCGTCCCCCGGCGCGGACGAGGACGGCCATCTCGCCCCAGGGCACGCCGTCTTCCAGATGGGCCCGGCGCAGGATGTCGGCGACGTTGTCGAGTTCGGCACCGGGCGTCGGGTACGTATACACCTCGACGCGGCCGCCGTCCCGTACGGGCGCGGGCTCGCGGTGGGCCCGTACCTTCCGGGCCGGGAGGCGGGTGAGCGGCATCCGGCGGGTGAGCAGCCGGGTGGCCGCGAGCAGGGTGGCGCCGGAGCGCCGGGAGGTGCCGAGGACGGCCACCGGGGCGGGGGTTCCGTCGCCGCGGCGGAAGGTCTCGGGGAAGTCGAGGATGCCGTTGACGTCGGCACCGCGGAAGGCGTAGATCGACTGATCGGGGTCGCCGAAGGCGACGAGCGTGCGTCCCGGGGAGCCCGGTCGGCCCGCCGCTCCCTGGTTGCCCGCGAGCGCGCTCAGCAGCCGTACCTGGGCGACGTCGGTGTCCTGGTACTCGTCGACATAGACCGCGTCATAGGCGGCGGCCAGCTGCGCCGCGACGTCGGTGCGTTCGGCGAGCAGCACCGCGCGGTGCACCAGCTCGGCGTAGTCCAGTACGCCCTGGCCGTCCAGGACGTCGAGGTACTCGGCGAGGAAGCCGGCCGCGGCGCTCCAGTCGGGGCGTCCGGTGCGCCGGGCGAAGGCGCCGAGGGCGTCCGGGCCCAGGCCCAGTTCGCGGCTGCGGGCGAGCACCGCGCGGACCTCGTCGGCGAAGCCTCGGGTGGTCAGGCAGGCCCGCAGCTCGTCCGGCCAGCTCACCCGGGCGCGGCCGGCCCCGGCCAGCTCCGCCTGTCCTTCGAGGAGTTCACGGACGACGAGATCCTGCTCGGGTCCGGACAGCAGCCGCACCGGGTCGGCGAAGAGGTCGGCGTCCTGGTGGGCGCGGACCAGGGCGTAGCAGAAGGAGTGGAAGGTCGTCGCCTGCGGGATGCCCGCCCGTGGCCCGCCGGCCCCCGTGCCGGGCTGTCCCTCCAGATCCGCCAGCCGGGCCGCGAGCCGGTCGCGGAGTTCGACGGCGGCCTTGCGGCTGAAGGTGAGGACGAGGATCCGCTCGGGGTCGCCGCCGGCCCGCACCCGGCGGGCCACCGACTCCACCAGCGTCGTGGTCTTTCCGGTGCCCGGCCCGGCCAGCACCAGCAGCGGCCCGTGCCGGTGGTCAACCACGGCGCGCTGGGCTGCGTCCAAGACAGGAGGAGCCACCCGCCCCGGCGGGGTACGCACCAGTCGGTACGCGCCTGCGGCACCCCGCGGCGCCGCCCGGTGGGGCTGCGTCGACGGAATGGCCGAGAAGGAGGAACTCACGTGGATCGCCGGTCCTGAGGAGGTGCTCGTCGTGGTGCGTAGGTGGTGCGCGGCGCGCGGCGCTGCGGGCCGCCGGCCGGGCCGGTGGTCCGGCTGCGCGGTGCGCGGCGGGGCCGTCCTCGTGACGGCAGTGCCCGACGCTACGCCAGATGGCGCCCGAGCCGTAGCGCGTCCCCCGGCCCGCCGCGCGAGGCCGTCGGGGCTACGGGGCGGCGCCGTCCTGGCGACCGTCCCAGCGGGCCCGCCGCATATCGAGCCGCGGTATGTGGTCCTCGGCCTCCCGCGAGGCCGTACGCAGGGGTGTGTCCTCGTCCCGGTAGTGCGCCAGCGCGCGCAGTTCGCTGCCGGGCAGCAGCCGGCCGTCCGCGCGCACCACCCGCCACCAGGGCACCGCGGCGCCGTAGAGCGCCATCACCCGCCCCACCTGCCGCGGACCGCCCACCCGTCGCCCGTCACCGCCCGTCGCCGGAAGCCCTTCGGGCTGCCCCTCGTCCTGGAGCCACTCCGCGACATCGCCGTACGTCATCACCCGGCCCGCCGGGATCAGCTCGGCAACGGCCAGGACCCGCTCCGCGTACTCCGGGTATGCGGGGAGTTCACCCGCCGCCGTATCTCCGGTCCCACTCATTCGGTCCATCCTGCCGCACGGCACCGACAATGGGACCGGACACACGGTCCCGCACCCCCGGGAGGTCGGCGGCAGGGCGCCGTCAGCCCGGTGTGGGGAGGACGTTCCGCTTCCCGCACCCCCGAAATGCACCCTGATGCCCCCCTCCACCGGTCGTCCGTGCCACCATCTTCCGGACGGTGACTGGTGATACGAGATCAAGAAGAGACGGCCGAGCAGCAGGGTGCGGTGCCTCCACGGGAGGCGGGCACCCCTGAGGCGCTGGTCGTCGACGCCGTCGGCACCGCACCCGGACCAGCCGCGCCGACCGAGCGGCCGCAGCGGAGCCAGGCGTCACCACAGGGGAAGCACCAACGGAGGCCGGGCACGGCCTCCGCTACCGAAAAGGCGAGCACGATCGAGAAGGCCGAACCACCCGGGGCGTCCGAGAGGCCGGAAGAGCCCAAGGAGCCCGAGCCAACCGAGCGGCACGAGGAGGAGCGGAACAGCAAGGAGCCCGAGCAGGAGCAGGACGGACCGGCCGCGCGCGACCAGCGCAAGGAGCCGGCCTCCGGCGCACCCCCGGGCACGCCCCACACGGGCTCGCACCGTTCCGACCTGAGCTCCGACGAGTACGGCGAGTTCCACGTCGACCGGGTCTCCGGCGACGAGCCGCTGCTGCCCGCCCGGGTGCACCGCCCCGCCGACCTGCTGCGGCTGCTGCTCGGCATCGCCGGGATCGCCCTCGTCCTCGGACTCGCCACCTTCGCCCACGGCACCACCCAGGGCCTGGCCCGGGACATCGGCACCGGCGCGAAGGCGGCGCCACCGCTGCTGATCAACCTGGCGGGGCTCACCTCCAGCGTCGCGGTGCTGATCGTGCCGGTGGCGTTCGCCGTCGAGCGGCTGATCAAGCGCGACGGGCTGCGGATCGCGGACGGTGTGCTGGCCGCGGTCCTCGCCCACGGGGTGTCGCTGGCCGCCGATCTGTGGGTGGCCGAAGCGGCCCCCGCCTCCATCCGGGACGCGCTGACCCAGCCTCTCGAAAACGGTGCGCTCTCCGCTCCGGTGCACAGCTATCTGGCACCCGTGATCGCCTATATGACGGCGGTGGGCATGTCCCGGCGGCCGCGCTGGCGGGTCGCGATGTGGTGCGTACTGCTGCTGGACGCGTTCGCGGTGCTGGTCGGGCGGTACACCACACCGTTCGCGATCATCACGACCGTGCTGATCGGCTGGACCGTCGCCTACGGCACCCTCTACGCGGTCGGCTCCCCCAATGTCCGCCCCACCGGCCAGAACCTCCTCGCGGGGCTGCGCCGGGTCGGCTTCCACCCGGTCTCCGCCCTGCGCGCGGAGGACGCCACCACCACGGAGCACACCGAGCACCCCGACCGCGGCCGCCGCTACCTCGTCACCCTGGAGGACGGCCCGCCGATCGATGTCACCGTCGTCGACCGCGAGCAGCAGGCGCAGGGCTTCTTCTACCGCGTGTGGCGCCGGCTCTCGCTGCGCGGCATCAACCAGCGCCGCAGTCTGCAGTCGCTGCGCCAGGCGCTGGAGCAGGAGGCGCTGCTGGCGTATGCGGCCATCGCGGCCGGTGCCCATGCCCCCAAGCTGATCGCCACCTCCGAGCTCGGCCCGGACGCGGTGATGCTGGTCTACGAGCACATCAGCGGCCGGACCTTCGACTCACTGGCCGATGACGAGATCACCGACGCGCTGCTGCACAGCGCCTGGCGGCAGGTCGAGTCGCTGCAGTCACGAAGGATCGCGCACCGGCGGCTGGTCGGGGACGCGCTGCTGATGGATCGTTCCGGCAATATCGTCCTGACCGAGCTGCGCGGCGGCGAGATCGCCGCCGGTGATCTCGTGCTGCGGATGGACATCGCCCAGTTGCTGGCCACCTGCGGTCTGCGGGTCGGTGCCGAGCGCGCGGTGGCCGCGGCCGTCGAGGTGCTCGGCCCGGACGCGGTCGCCGACAGCCTGCCGCTGCTGCAGCCGATCGCGCTGAGCCGCACCACCCGCGCGACGCTGCGCCAGCTGGCCCGTGAGCGCTCCAAACGGGAGCGCGAGGCGGTGCTGGAGGCGTCGCAGGCCGCCAAGGAGGCGCGGGAGGCACGCGAGGCGGCGGGCCCCAAGGACCGCAAGACGATGCGGGCCGAGCGGCATGCGGAGAAGAACGCCGAGAAGCGGGCCCTGGACGAGGCGTCGGAGGAGGCCCGCGAGGAGGATCTGCTCGCCCAGATCCGCCGGCAGGTGTTGCTGATCCGTCCGACGGCGGTGATCGAACCCGCCAAGCTGGAGCGGCTCAGCCCACGCATCCTGATCAGCTGGATCGCCGGCGCCTTCGCGGTGTATCTGCTGCTGTCCCAGCTCACCAACTTCAACCTGGGCGATGTGGTCAGCGAGGCCCGGTGGGAGTGGGTGCTGGTCGCGATGTTCTTCTCGGCGCTGACCTATATCGCTGCGGCGATGAGCCTGCTGGGATTCGTCACGGAGCGGGTGTCGTTCGTCCGGACGGTCATTGCGCAGATCGCGGGCAACTTCGTGAAGCTGGTGGCGCCCGCGGCGATCGGCGGTGTGGCGCTCAACACCCGCTTCCTGCAGCGCGCCGGGGTCCGGCCCGGACTGGCGGTGGCGAGCGTCGGGGCATCCCAGCTGTTCGGTCTGGGCAGCCATGTGCTGCTGCTGATGATCTTCGGCTATCTGAC
Organism: Streptomyces sp. NPDC048434; assembly: GCF_043200375.1. Classification (NCBI taxonomy): domain Bacteria; kingdom Bacillati; phylum Actinomycetota; class Actinomycetes; order Kitasatosporales; family Streptomycetaceae; genus Streptomyces; species Streptomyces sp. NPDC048434. The sequence continues at coordinate 122,961 of NZ_JBICXQ010000018.1, forward strand.
CGGCACCCAGGAGCAGACCCCGACGATCTCGCCGTCCCGTACGGTCATCGCCGGGCTGCTGACCGTGGCCGTGCTGGTCCTGATCGTCACCGCGGTGCCGGCGCTGCGGAAGTTCGTCTCGACCCGGGTGCGGTCGCTGTTCGCCGGGGTGGTCCCGCGGATGCTGGACATCCTGCAGCGGCCCGGGAAGCTGGTCACCGGCATCGGCGGGATGCTGCTGCTGACGGCGGCGAACGTGATGTGCCTGGACGCCTCGATCCGGGCGTTCGGCGGCGGCGAGACGATCAGTTACGCAAGTATCGCGGTCGCCTTCCTCGCCGGTAACGCGCTGGGGTCGGCCGCGCCGACGCCGGGCGGTGTGGGTGCCGTCGAGGGCGCGCTGATCGGTGCGCTGACGTTCGCCGGGCTCGCCGCCGATACGGCCTTCCCTGCGGTGCTGCTGTTCCGGCTGATGGTCTTCTGGCTGCCGGTGCTGCCGGGCTGGCTGGCCTTCACGTATCTCACCCGCAAGGGCGAGATCTGAGCGGAAGCCGCCGCCGTACGGGCCGGGAGCACCCGCCCGTACGCACTGCACACAGCGCAAAGGCGCCGGTCCGTGGTGCACGGACCGGCGCCTTTGCGCTGGACTCGGAGGCCTCGCAGGAGGCCCCGGCGAAGACCTAGTAGATCGGCTTCTCCGGCTCGACGGTGTTGACCCAGCCGATGACGCCGCCGCCGACGTGCACGGCGTCGGCGAAGCCCGCGGACTTCAGCACGGCCAGGACCTCGGCGGAGCGGACGCCCGTCTTGCAGTGCAGGACGATCTTCCGGTCCTGCGGCAGGTCCTGGAGGGCGGTGCCCATCAGGAACTCGTTCTTCGGGATCAGCCGGGCGCCGGGGATCGAGACGATCTCGAACTCGTTCGGCTCGCGGACGTCGATGATCTCGATCTTCTCGTCGCCGTCGATCCACTCCTTGAGCTGCTTGGGAGTGATCGTCGAGCCGGCCGCCGCCTCCTGGGCCTCCTCGGACACGACACCGCAGAAGGCCTCGTAGTCGATGAGCTCGGTGACGGTCGGGTTCTCACCGCAGATGGCGCAGTCCGGGTCCTTGCGGACCTTGACCTGGCGGTAGGTCATCTCCAGCGCGTCATAGATCATCAGCCGGCCGAGGAGCGGCTCGCCGATGCCGGCGAGCAGCTTGATGGCCTCGTTGACCTGGATGGAGCCGATGGAGGCGCACAGCACACCGAGGACGCCGCCCTCGGCGCAGGAGGGCACCATGCCGGGCGGCGGGGGCTCCGGGTACAGGCAGCGGTAGCAGGGGCCGTGCTCGCTCCAGAACACCGACGCCTGGCCGTCGAAGCGGTAGATCGAGCCCCAGACGTACGGCTTGTTCAGCAGCACGCAGGCGTCGTTGACCAGGTAGCGGGTGGCGAAGTTGTCGGTGCCGTCGACGATCAGGTCGTACTCGGCGAAGAGCTCCATGACGTTCGTGGAGTCGAGGCGCTCTTCGTGCAGGTTGACGGTGACGTACGGGTTGATGCCCAGCACCGTGTCCTTGGCGGACGCGGCCTTGGAGCGGCCGATGTCCGCCTGGCTGTGGATGATCTGGCGCTGCAGGTTCGACTCGTCGACCTCGTCGAACTCCACGATGCCGAGCGTGCCGACACCGGCCGCGGCCAGGTACATCAGCGCGGGCGAGCCCAGGCCACCGGCGCCCACACACAGCACCTTGGCGTTCTTCAGCCGCTTCTGCCCGTCCATCCCGACATCAGGGATGATCAGGTGGCGGGAGTACCTGCGGACCTCATCGACGGTGAGCTCGGAAGCGGGCTCGACCAGGGGTGGCAGCGACACGGGGACTCCGTTGGTCGGTCTAGATGGGTTCCCCCCGCCCGAGCCGAGCCGAGAGTGGGGGAGATTGCTCTCCCCGTAACACTGCCACGCCCGTCTTCATTCCGAGACTCCCGTTCCGATGCGCGAGACGATGTCGTCCCAGTAGCCGGGCAGCGCTTCCCAGGCGCCGTCAGCAGTACCTGCCGCCGCGGCGGCCCGGCGGTCGGTGACGTACACAGTGCCCGCGCCTTGCCAGCGGGCGATCCGCAGCGCCTCGTCGAGATGCGTCCGCGGCACGCTGTGGACGAGGTGACAGAACCGCTCCGGAGGGTAGTCGGCGGTCCACTCGGCCACCTGCGACCAGCGGTAGTCGGCCCAGGAGCCGGCGAAGGTGACGAGCTGGTCGGCGGACTCGGCATAGCCGGGGTGGGGGTGGCTGCCGTGTCCGAAGACGAGATAGCCGCCGCCCAGGGCGCGCAGGGTGGTGGCCAGCCGCCGGGTATCGGGCAGCAGCGTCCGGTCCGTGGGACAGCGGTCCAGCCAGAAGCCGTCGGCTTTGTACCACTCCAGGTAGCGGTGGGCGTCGGAGAGCAGCTCGCCGAAGGGGCGCGTACCGCGCCCCATGTCGAGGTGTCCCAGCAGGCGGACACCGGTCTCCCGCAGCCGGGCGGCGGCCGGCAGACAGTGCGGGTCGGGGCGGGCGCCGGGCCCGTTGGACACATTGAGCACCGCCCAGTGCAGCGGCCCCGTCCGCAGCGGGGCCCGGGAGCCGCCGTGCTCCGCGTCCTGCCGCAGGACCAACCCGCCGGAGCAGCGCAGCAGTTCGGCCCATTCGGTGGGGGCCAGCAGCGGATGGGCGAAGCCCGGCACGCCGATCCCGCGCGGTGTCGACTCGTGCGGGGCGTGGGCGGTGTCGGTGGGGCTGGTCAGATACGACATGCGGCCTCCATCCAGATGTCGGCCAGGGACTCCTCCAGCCCGATCCGGGGGCGCCAGCCGAGCCGGTCGCGGGCGGTGCGGACATCGGCCTGCTGCCAGGTGCCGCAGCCGTCCGGATACGGGTAGGTCGCGGGCGGCGAGCCGACCGGGTGCTCGGGGGACGGGCCGGGGATGACCAGCCGGGCCGGCGGGGAGTCGAGCTCGTGGAGCGCGCCGCCGAAGCCGGCGACCCGGGCGAGCACGGAAGCGGCCTCGCGCAGCCGTACGGCCCGGCCGGTCCCGATGTTGACCACGCCCTGGGCGGCGGACAGCGAGGCGGCGTGCACCGCGCGCGCGACATCGCGGACATCGACGAAGTCCCGCTGTACGCCGAGCCCGCCGAGCTTGAGCTCGTTGTCGCCGGACTGCATGGCGCGGCGCATCGCCTCGGCGAGCCGGCCGAGCGGTGATCCGGCCGGGGTGCCGGGACCGACCGGCGAGAAGATCCGCAGCACGACGGCGTCGAGTCCGGAGCCCAGGACGAGTTCGGTGGCGGCGAGCTTGCTGACGCCGTACGGCCCCCCGGGGCGCGGCACCGCGTCCTCGGCGGTGGAGGAGCCGGGCTGGGAGGGCCCGTACTCGGACGCGCAGCCCAGGTGGACGAGCCGGGCGCCGCAGCTGCTGCGCCGCAGCGATTCGCAGATGGTGGCGACCGCGACGGTGTTGTGCCGGGTCAGCTCGCGGGCACCGCCACGGGTGGCACCCGCGCAGTTGACGACGACACCGGGGTGGACCGCGTCGAAGAAACGGGTCAGCGCCCCGGGGCTGCCGGTGGCCAGGTCGAAGCGGACGTCGGCGTCGTCCCCCCGTCCGAGCGCGGTGAGCTGGACGGCGGGGTCGGCGAGCAGGCGGTCGGCGACATAACGGCCCAGATAGCCGTTGGCACCGATGAGCAGCACCCTCATCGTGCGACCCCCCGGTCCGCGTGGCGTGTGGTCGGCTGGACGTTCATGTGTCGTGCTCCTAAAGCGGATCGAGGGAAGTACGTCGGCTTCGGCCGCGGCGTCGGTGCCCGCCCCGGGGGCGGGGTCCACGTGGGGGGCGAGGTCCGCGGGGAAGGGGCCGAAGCGGCCGTTTCGGGGTGCCGCTTCGGGGGTGGTGCGTGGTGGGGGTGCCCGTGTGGGGGGACGGGAAGTCGGGGGCCGGGGGGCGTCCGGGGGGTCACGGCCGGTGCGCCTCCGCCGGGACGGCGGGAGCCGGCCAGTGCGCGCAGGCGCCGGTGAGCGCCCGCAGGCCGTACACCAGGAGGCCGAGGGCGGCGGCCGTGCAGGCCACGGCGGGTACGGCGGCCGGGCCCACGGCGGTGGTGAGCGCCTCGACCGGGACGTCGAGCGGCGGCAGACCGGGGAGCCGGGCGATCAGCACCAGGGACAGGGCGAGGGCTTCCAGGGCGGCGGCCGAGGCCAGGCCCGTCGCGGCCGCCCCGGGGAAGCCGTGCACGGCCAGCAGCCGGGCGAGGAAGAGCAGCACACCCAGCGCGGCCGCCGCAGCCACCGCCGTCGTGCCGTCGCCCCCGAAGGCCGCGTCCGCGCCCAGGAGCAGCGCCACCAGCGCGCCCAGGAAGAGCAGGGTGGTGGCGAGCAGCAAGGGCCGGACCCGGGCGGCGAGTTCTTCGAGGCCGCGGCTGGCGGCCAGGCCGCGCCGCCCGCGCGCCGCGAACCAGCGGGCGCAGCCGGCCGCGGGGGCGAGGGCGAAGGCCAGGGCCACGGTGGTGGCGACGGCGGCCCGGGGAGCGGCATGCGGCAGATCGGGGCCACCGGCCAGCAGCTGTCCGAGCAGCCAGTCGCCGTACACGGCATATCCGGCCGTCCAGCACGCCCACAGGCCGGCGGTCCACGCTCCGGCGCCCCGGTGGCGCAGGCGCAGCGGCCCGGACCGGACGGCCAGCCGGACGGCGAGGGCGAGCAGCACACCGCCCGCGGCGGCGACGGCGGTACGTACGGCGGGAGTTGCCGTGCCGACCGAGGCGAGGGCGGCGAGCGCCGCGACGCAGACGGCGCCGGGCAGCAGCTGCAGCACCCCGCGCACGCCCAGGGAGCCCCGGGCGGGGTCGGGCGCGGCCGGGCACCCGTCACCGTCCGGCCGGGCGTCCTCCGGGTCGGCGCGGGGCACCCGGGCGTAGAGCTCCTCGGCCAGCGAGAAGACGTCACGGTGCCGGAAGCGTGCGGCCGTACGGTCGGTGACGCCGTGCGCCTCCAGTCCGGCCGCGATCTCCAGCGCGTCCACGGCGCGTGCACACAGCTCCTGGTGGCGGTGCATCAGGGACCGTACGGGGTCGGCGGGGCCGCGGCGCGCGGGTCGGGCGGCGGCCCCCTTGGTCGGCGGCACGGTACGGGCGGCGGGCCCGTCCTCCATGGCCGGTACGGCGTGGGTGGCGCCACCGTCGGGTGTGGTCACAGCCCGTCCCCTCTCCTCCGGGCCGCCGCGCGGCCGCCCCGGTCGGGGCGGGTGTGCGGCAGGCGCCGCCGGGCCGGGCGGCAGCGGCCGCCGGAGGCGGTGTGGCCGGCGTGCGCCGGGCCGCCGGGACGGCCGGCGCACCGGAGTCCTTCCCGGCTCCCGCCGTGCGCCACGTCCGCCATGCCCGTCACCGGTGCCACGTCCGCCGGGCACATCGCACACATCACGTCCAGCACAGCCGTCACCACTGCCCTCTCTCCCTCACTCCGGTCACGCCGGTCTGATCGGTGGACCCTCCCCATCTCACCGGCCGTCTCGCCCCTCGGACACCGGCCGCTCCCCCGGTCTCCGCGCGCGGGACCTGCGGCGCGGCGGCCCGCTCCTCCTCGGGGACCGCCCAGCTCGGCGTGTGGCCGGCGGGCACGGCGGCCCGGGTGGCGGCGCCGGTCGCGGCCCAGCGGCCGGGGACATGGGACTCGGCGGGGCGGGCGAACGGCTGCGGTACGCCCCGTGCGTCCCGCTCGCGGCAGGCGGCCGGACGGGCCGGGGCGTGGGAGATCAACTCCAGGTAGATGCCACGAAATGCCGCGACATTCTGCTCGACGGTGAACAGTTCCAGCGCCCGCGCCCGGGCCGCCGCGCCCAGCCTGGCCCTGCGGTCCGGGTCGCCGAGCAGCGCGGTGCAGGCCTCGGCGAGGGCGCGGGGGTTGCGCGGCGGGACGACCAGGCCGGTGCCGCCGATGACTTCGCAGACCGCGCCGGCGTCGGTCGACACCGTGGCGCGGCCGCAGAACATCGCCTCCACCAGGGAGCGCGGAAAGCCCTCGATGACGCTGGAGAGCACCACCACGGCGCCGGAGGCATAGGCGTCCTCCAGGGCCGGCACCTCCGGGCTGCCGATCTCCTCGAAGCTGACCGGGTTCTCCCCGACGGTGCGGGCGTCGGCCGCCTCGTCGGGGAAGAGCTGGGCGGCCAGCGCCCGGCAGTGCCCGAGATATCCGGACGCCTGCGGATCGCGGCCGACCCCGCCGATGATCCGCAGTGTGGCCTCCGGCTCGGCCTTGCGGATCTCGGTGAAGGCGTGCAGCAGCGCGACGAGGTCCTTCGCGGGCTCGACGCTGCCGACCCACACCAGCGTCTTGGTGTCGTCCGCCGCCGCGTCCGCGACCGCGGCGAAGGGGGCGGCGTCCATGCCCGGGTAGACCGTGCGCAGCCGGGCGCGGTCGGCGCCGCAGCGCTCCTGCCAGCGCCGGGCGTGGGTGTTGCCGGGGGTGATCAGCGCGGCCTGCGTATAGGTCTCGGCGGCCAGTGCGCCCTGAAAGGCGGCGAGCAGTGCGCGCACCGGCGCACTCAGCGGCGAGGCGGTGCGCGCGAGGTAGTGCTCGCGCAGCCGTACGCCGTACTCGGTGACCAGGAGCGGGGTGGCGAAGAAGCGCTTGGCCAGCAGTCCGGGGAGGGCGGCCGCGCCGCCGGACGTGGCATGGCAGAGGTCCACACCGCCGAGCCCGGGAGTCTGCCGGTCGCCGTACCAGTCCAGGGACAGCGGTCGTAGCGCCCGTGCGAGCCGGGCGGTGACAGCGAGCAGATCGTCGACCTGTGCGCCCTGGGCGGCGGGCAGCGCGTGGGGGCCGTGGCAGGCGGCCTCCAGGATGCGTACGGCGTCCTCGGAGTGCAGCAGCGCGGGCAGCCCTCCGTGCTCCCGGGCGAATTCGGCGAGCCCGTAGAGACCGCTGGCGAAACGGTCCGCCTTGCTGGTCACGGGGGAATGGAGGGCCCCCTGCGGAACGGTCGGCGGATCCCCGGCCTGGGCGCCCCCGTGGGAGGCGCCCCGGGAAGGCTCGCCTCCCGGAGGCGCCGTGGCGAAGGCCGTCACGAGATCGTCGAAGCGCTCGACGAAGCGGCGGCGCGCGCGGCGTCCGGGGGTGCGGCCGGTGCGCGGCGCGCCGGTCCGGCGGCGCCCGGCGGGGAAGTCGTCCCCCAGCGGAGCGCTGCGTACCAGCCGTACGTGGCGCGGCAGTTCGGGCCGGAGGTGCGCTTCCTGGCGGGGGTCGGCGCTCAGGGCGTAGACCTCGAAGTCATGGCCGGTGAGCCCGCGCACGAGCCGGTCGCACCACGCGTGCGCCTCACCGGACGCATACGGATAACCACCTTCGGTGAGCAGTCCAATGCGCACGAGTGCACCCCCGTCCTCCCATATCGGCGTCCCTGTGGGCCGGTGGCACGGCCGCCACCTGCGGCAAGAAGCTATGCAAAGGGCCGGTGGGGGGGGGGGGGGGGGGGGGGGGGGGGGGCGGGCCGGGGGGGGGGGGGGGGGGGGCGGCGGGCCGCCCCCCCCCCCCCCCCCCCCCCCTCCGGCCCGTCCCCTCCCGTGGGTGGATGAGTGAACGTGGGTGGGGGCGGGCCGCTGTGGTGGCTGTTTGCGTGTGAGCCACGAGGTGCGCCGGACCGGCTACGTCCACCCCCACCGGCCTCCCCCTTCCCCCAACGGGAGGGGACGGGCCGGAGCGGGTGGGTGTCCGGACGTAAAGCGCAGCAGTCCGGACACCCACCCGCGCAGGCCCGTCACCGGCACCCGACAGCCCCGCGCAGCGGACCCCGCCCGCCGCCAGGCGCAACGGCGAGAACCCGCACGGCGGGACAGCCGACAACGTGGGAAAACAGCCAAAGCATTAGATGGTCTCCGCCACCGCCTCGGCGAACTGGGCCGCGTACAGGCGGGCGTAGGCGCCGCCCGCCGCCAACAGGGCGTCGTGGGCGCCCTGTTCGACGATCGCGCCGTTCTCCATCACCAGGATGACGTCGGCGTCGCGGATGGTGGAGAGGCGGTGGGCGATGACGAAGCTGGTGCGGCCGCTGCGGAGCTGGGCCATCGCGTGCTGGATGAGCACCTCGGTGCGGGTGTCGACCGAGCTGGTGGCCTCGTCCAGGACGAGGATCTCAGGTTCGGCGAGGAAGGCACGGGCGATGGTGATCAGCTGCTTCTCGCCGACCGAGACATTGCTGCCCTCGTCGTCGAGCACCGTCTCGTAGCCGTCCGGCAGGGTGCGCACGAAGCGGTCGACGTGGGTGGCCCTCGCGGCCGCCACGATCTTGTCCATCGAGATGCCCGCGGGGGCTCCGTAGGCGATGTTCTCCGCGATCGTGCCGCCGAAGAGCCAGGTGTCCTGAAGGACCATGCCGATGTGGGAGCGCAGCTCCTCGCGCGGCATCTCGGCGATGTCGGTGCCGTCGAGGGTGATCCGGCCGCCGCGCACCTCGTAGAAGCGCATCAGCAGGTTGACCAGCGTGGTCTTGCCGGCGCCCGTGGGGCCGACGATCGCCACCGTCTGGCCGGGGTGGACGGCCAGCGACAGATCCTCGATGAGCGGCTTGTCCGGCGCGTAACGGAAGGAGACGTCCTCGAACGCGACCCGGCCGTCGACACGCTCGGGCCCGGCCGGCCGCTCGGCGTCGGGGTCCTGCTCCTTGGCGTCGAGGAGTTCGAAGACCCGCTCGGCGGAGGCGACACCGGACTGGACCAGGTTGGCCATCGAGGCGACCTGGGTGAGCGGCTGGCTGAACTGCCGGGAGTACTGGATGAAGGCCTGGACATCGCCGATGGACAGCGCCCCGGAGGCGACCCGCAGCCCGCCGACGACGGCCACCAGCACGTAGTTGAGGTTGCCGATGAACATCATCGCGGGCTGGATGATCCCGGAGATGAACTGGGCCTTGAACCCGGCGGCGTACAGGGCCTCGTTCTGTTCGCGGAAGAGCTCGGCGGACTCCCGCTCGCGGCCGAAGACCTTCACCAGGCTGTGGCCGGTGTACATCTCCTCGATGTGCGCATTGAGCTTGCCGGTGGTCTTCCACTGCTGGACGAACTGCGGCTGGGCGCGCTTGCCGACCTTGGTGGCGACGACGACGGAGACCGGGACCGTGATCAGGGCGACCAGCGCCAGCAGCCACGAGATCCAGAACATCACGACCAGCACACCGACGATGGTCAGCAACGAGACCACGATCTGGCTGAGGGTCTGCTGCAGCGTCTGCTGGATGTTGTCGATGTCGTTGGTCGCCCGGGAGAGCACCTCACCGCGCTGCTGCTTGTCGAAGTAGCTCAGCGGCAGCCGCGCCAGCTTCTCCTCTACCTGCTCCCGCATCCGGAAGACGGTCCGCTGGACGACCCGGGTGGCGATCCTGGCCTGGACGAAGCCGAACAGCGAGGCACCCACGTAGATCAGGGTGACCCAGAGCAGGATCTGGCCGATGGCTCCGAAGTCGATGCCGTGGCCGGGGGTGACCGGCATCGCGCCGATCATGTCGGCGAGCCCGCCCTCGCCGTGAGCGCGCAGCTGATCCACGGCCTGGGCCTTGGTGAGGCCGGCGGGCAGCCGGCGGCCGATGATGCCGGACATGATCAGGTCGGTGGCGTGGCCGAGGACCTTGGGACCCACGACCGTGAGCGCCACGCTCAGTACGCCCAGCACCAGCGCGACGAAGATGATGCCGCGCTCGGGCCGCATCTGGGCCAGCAGCCGGGTGCCGGAGCCCTTGAAGTCCATGGATTTCTCGGTGGGCTGGCCGCCCATCATCCGGGCGGGCCCGGCCGCCGGGGCCGGGCCTCGTCTGGGGGCCGCCTGAGGGGTCTCCTCGGTGGCCGCCGGGGCCTCGGCCCGGGCCGAGGCCCCCTTGTCCGCGGTGGTCACGCCGCCTCCTGCTCGGTGAGCTGGGAGAGCACGATCTCCCGGTAGGTCTCGTTGCCGGCCATCAGCTCGGTGTGGGTGCCGGTGCCGACGATCCGGCCCTCGTCCAGGACGACGATCCGGTCGGCGCCGCGGATCGTGGAGACCCGCTGGGCGACGATCACCACCGTCGCGCGGTCGGTCTCGCGGGACAGCGCGGCCCGCAGCGCCGCGTCCGTCGCGTAGTCCAGCGCGGAGAAGGAGTCGTCGAAGAGGTAGATCTCGGGCCGGCGCACCAGCGCCCGCGCGATGGCCAGCCGCTGCCGCTGGCCGCCGGAGACATTGCTGCCGCCCTGGGCGACGGGGGCCTGCAGGCCGCCTTCCATCCGCTCGACGAAGTCCCGCGCCTGCGCGGTCTCCAGGGCGTGCCACAGCTCGTCGTCGGTGGCGTCCGGGTTGCCGTAGCGCAGGTTGGTGGCGACGGTGCCGGAGAAGAGATACGGCTTCTGCGGGACCAGGCCGATGGCCTTGGCCAGCGTCTCCTGGTCGAGGGTGCGGACGTCCTCGCCGTCCACCAGGACCGCGCCGCCGGTCGCGTCGAACAGGCGCGGTACGAGCCCCAGGAGGGTCGACTTGCCGGAGCCGGTCGAGCCGATGACGGCGGTGGTCTCACCGGGGCGGGCGATCAGCGAGATGTCCTTGAGGACCGGCTGCTCGGCCCCCGGGAAGCGGAACTCGACGCCGCGCAGCTCCAGTTCGCCGTGGCGGCGGAGCTCGGTGACGGGGTTCTCGGGCGGGATGACGCTGGAGTCGGTCGCCAGCACCTCCTGGATGCGCTCGGCGCAGACCTCGGCGCGCGGCAGCATCATCACCATGAACGTCGCCATCATGATCGACATCAGGATGTACATGAGGTAGCTGAGGAACGCCGTCAGTGCGCCGATCTGCATGGCGCCGCTGTCGATCCGCAGCCCGCCGAACCAGACGACGGCCACGCTGGAGAGGTTCACGATCAGCATGACCAGCGGGAACATCATCGACATCAGCCGGCCGGCGCGCAGCGACACGTCGTAGAGCTCGGTGTTGGCCCCGGCGAACCGCTCACGCTCGTGCCGGTCGCGGACGAAGGCGCGGATGACGCGGATGCCGGTGATCTGCTCGCGCAGTACGCGGTTGACGGTGTCGATGCGCTCCTGCACCCCGCGGAACAGCGGCCGCATCCGGCGCACGACCAGTGAGACGAAAATCCCGAGGACCGGGACGATGACCAGGAGCAGGCCCGACAGCGGCACGTCCTGGTTGAGCGCCATGACCACACCGCCGATGCACATGATCGGCGCCGAGACCATCATCGTGAACGTCATCAGCACCAGCATCTGGACCTGCTGGACGTCATTGGTCGTGCGGGTGATCAGCGACGGCGCGCCGAACGCGCCCACTTCGCGGGCGGAGAAGGACTGCACCCGGTCGAAGACCGCGGCGCGGATGTCCCGGCCGAGCGCCATGGCCGTACGGGCACCGAAGTAGACGGCACCGATCGCGCAGACGATCTGCAGGAGGGTGACGGCGACCATGAAGCCGCCGACACGGAGGATGTAGCCCGATTCCCCCTTCACGACACCGTTGTCAATGATGTCGGCGTTGAGGGTGGGGAGGTAGAGGGTTGCCAGGGTCTGGATCAGCTGGAGCAGCACGATCAGGGATATCGAGCGCCTATGGGGCCGCAAATGCGCCCGCGCTAGTCGGACCAACACGGCATGAGCCTAGGCGAACACTTGCCCTTGGCAATCGAATTACCGGCGTCCGCCCAGCACCGGTCCGGAGCCTTTGCCAGAACTTGCCCGGAGCCGGATCACCCGCCGCGTAGGCCATCATGGAGGCGGCAACGACGGGGCCCCGCCACCACGGGGGCGTCCCCCGACCGACACGACGAAGAGGCCGCCGTGACAACAACTGGCACCGTGCGCTACTGGGCCGCGGCCAAGGCCGCCGCCGGCACGGCAGAGGAGCCGTATGCGGCGGCGACGCTCGCCGAGGCGCTCGACGCGGCGCGCGCGGCGCATGCCGCGAACCCCGAGTTCGCGCGCGTTCTGCTGCGCTGCTCGTTCCTGGTGGACGGCGATCCGGTCGGCACCCGTGACCACCAGGCGGTGTCGCTGGCCGAGGGCGGCACCGTCGAGGTCCTGCCGCCGTTCGCGGGAGGGTGAGTACACGACCATGAGCGACAACCAGCCGCAGCACCGCAATCCGTACGAGCCGCACGACCCGTACGGGCAGCAACCGCCGTACGGACGGCAGGCACCGCAGTCCGCACCGCCCCCCTACGGGCAGCAGGCACCGTACGAGCCGCAGGCGCCCTACGGACAGCAGCCGTCACACGGGCAGCAGGCCTCGCACGGACCGCAGGCCCCGCACGGGCAGCAGCCGCCGTACGGGCAGCAGGCCTACGACCCCTCCGCGCAGCAGCAGCCGCGGCCCGAGCAGTACGGGCACGGACAGCACGGACGCGGCGGGCAGGGACGCGCCCCGTACGGACAGGACCCGTACGGGCGCGGCCAGTACGGGTACGACGCCTACGGACAGCAGCAGCCACAGCAGCACCGACAGCCGCACCAGCCACAGCAACCGCAGCGCCCGCAACAGCCGCAGCGACCGGCCTACGGCCAGGACGGCTACGGCACCCCGCACTCCGCGGAGACCGCGCCGCTGCCCACCCAGCACCAGACCGCCCGCCCGGCCGACGAGCCGTACGCCCGCCAACACCCCCAGCAGGCCAGGCCGGCGCCCGCCGCACCCGCGTCGGCGGCCACCGCACCGGTCTCCGCCGCGTCGGTCTCCTCCGCACCGCTCGCGCCCAACCAGCGCGCCCGCGCCGAGGGCCGCTCGCCGATCATCCCGCCCGGCATCCAGCCGGCCGCGCTGACCGCCGGGCTCGCCCTGCTGCTGGCGCTCACCGCGCCGCTCGGCCGCCCGGTGCTCGCCGTACCGGTGGCACTGCTGCAGGCCGTCACGGCCGCCGGGTGGTTCCGGCTCAACGGCATGTGGCCGGCCCGACAGGGCATCGCGCTCGCCTTCCTGGGCGGACTGACCACCGACGTCGCGCTGCTCGCCACCGACCGCGCGAGCGCGCCCCTGGTCGGCATCGGCACGCTCGGGGTGTGGTGTCTGCTCGTCCTCGTCCTCCAGCTGCGCAACCGCAGCAGCGCCGACGAGCGGATGTACGCGCTGACCGCGGGCCTGACCTCGTCGGCGCTCGCGGTGCTCGCCGCCGGCCACCTCGCGGCGAGCCCGCACGCGGTGGTGGTCGGCGCCGCCGCGGTCGCGGTGGCCACCCTCGCCCGTGCGCTGCCGCTGCCCTCCCCCGCCTCGATCGGCATCTCCCTGGTGGCCGCAGCGGGCGCCGGTATCGCGGCCGGCCAGCTGACCGGCCTCGGAGCCTCCGGCGCGCTGCTGGGTCTGGCGGCCGGCGGCTGCGCGCTGATCGGCCTGCGGGTGGCCAGCTACGACTACCCGTCCCGTTTCGTCCACCTGACGGCCGGCGTGGCCCTCCCGCTGGCCCTGGCCGCACCCGCGGTCTACGTCCTGGGGCGGGCACTGGGATAACGCCCCGCCGGGCCGCGAACGACAGCGAGCGGCGGCCGCCGGAAGCGCACCTGGCGCCTTCCGGCGGCCGCCGCTCCCGTTTCCCGGACCGCGTCGTCTAGGCTCCCCCGGAAGCGCAGGCAGGGGGCCTGCAGGGATGCGGCCGGGATCCGGCCCAGGTGTGGGGGAAGTGGTTCGATGCGTGCACTTCGTGTGCTGTTGATCGTCATCGTCATATTCGGCGGGCTGTTCGTGGCCGCCGACCGGGTGGCGGTGAATCTCGCCGAGGACATGGCCGCGGACAAGATCCGCAGCAGCCAGGGGCTCGACAAGACCCCGGAGGTCTCGATCAAGGGCTTCCCGTTCCTGACCCAGGTCGCCGGCCGCAGCCTCCAGGAGGTGGACGCCGAGCTCGGGGGCATCGAGGCCCGCGCCGAGGGGCGCGCCCTGCGCGTCGACCAGCTGTCGGCGCAGTTCCACGACGTCACGCTGACCAGCGACTACACCTCCATCGAGAGCGCCGCCACGGCCACCGGCAACGCCCGGATCAACTACGCCGACCTGACGAAGGCGGCGGGCGGCGGCGTCAAGATCACCTACGGCGGTCAGAAGGACGGCCGCAGCCAGGTGAAGATCTCGCCGAACATCCCGCTCCTCAGCTCGCTGGACGTGACCGGCTCCATCACGATCGTGGGCGGCAACACCGTCCGGCTGCGCGCCGACGGGCTCCCCGCGATGTGCAAGGCCGTCCCGAGCTGCGAGACCAAGGTGCGCGCCCAGACCGACCACGACTGGAAGCTGGACCAGCTGCCCGGCAACCTGAAGCTGAAGAAGGTCCTGGCGATGCCCGACGGCCTCTCGATCTCCGCCGCGGGCAAGGACGTCAAGCTTCCCGGCTGACCGGACGCCCACGGCGGGCCGCCCCACCGGCCCGCCGACCGATCCGCGCATCGTCCAATCCCTGAGACACCCAAGTCCGTACGCCAGACCCCCCACCGGCGTACGGCCGCCGGGCGCCCGCGGGCGCCCCGCCCCACGGCATCCGATCCCACATCGCGGACAAAGGCGTCTCGCCATTCGACACGCCGGTGACACGCCCCGCCCCGCGTCCCTACGATCGGTGCCATGCAGAGCTCATTGAGCGGTCTCCGTCCGCGGGGACGTGCGGTACTGACGAAGCGGCGGGCAGTAGACCTGTGCCGCGTCGCCGCCATGCTCTGTCGCCCTGTCTGACGGGCCTCCGCACCCGTCTATCCCCGGCGGCCGCCGAGGCCGCGCCCCCACGCGTCCCGGCGCAGCGCCGCCCCGGTACCCCGTCCGGAAGTCGCCGGCGCGTATCCGGCATACCCGCGTGGAACTCTGCCACCACCCCCCGTAACTGCCCCGGAGGAGAAGAAAATGAGCCGTAGCGACGTCCTCGTAGACGCCGACTGGGTCGAGGCCCACCTGGAGGACCCGAAGGTCGTCCTCGTCGAGGTTGACGAGGACACCTCGGCCTACGACAAGAACCACATCAAGAACGCCGTCCGGATCGACTGGAAGAAGGACCTCCAGGACCCGGTCCGCCGCGACTTCGTCGACCAGGAGGGCTTCGAGGAGCTGCTCTCCGCCAAGGGCATCGGCAACGACGACACCGTGGTCCTCTACGGCGGCAACAACAACTGGTTCGCCTCCTACGCCTACTGGTACTTCAAGCTCTACGGCCACAGCAGCGTCAAGCTGCTCGACGGCGGCCGCAAGAAGTGGGAGCTGGACTCCCGCGACCTGGTCGACGGCTCCGAGGTCCCCCAGCGCCCGGCCACCGCGTACAAGGCCAAGGCCCAGGACACCTCCATCCGTGCCTTCCGGGACGACGTCGTCGCCGCGATCAACGACCTCAACCTGGTCGACGTGCGCTCCCCCGACGAGTTCAGCGGCAAGCTGCTCGCCCCGGCGCACCTCCCGCAGGAGCAGTCGCAGCGCCCCGGCCACGTGCCCAGCGCCCGCAACATCCCGTGGTCGAAGAACGCCAACGACGACGGCACCTTCAAGTCGGACGACGAGCTCAAGGCCCTCTACGAGGGTGAGTCCGTGGACCTCGCCAAGGACACCATCGCCTACTGCCGCATCGGTGAGCGCTCCGCGCTGACCTGGTTCGTCCTGCACGAGCTGCTCGGCCAGAGCAACGTCAAGAACTACGACGGCTCCTGGACCGAGTACGGCTCGCTGGTCGGCGTGCCGATCGAACTCGGCGCAGCCAAGTAAGCAAGCAAGCTTCTCCCGAACCCCTCAAGGAAGTACCCCTATGTGTGGAGCACAGGCAGGCGGCCCGGACGCCTCGACCATCAAGCCCGGTGAGACCACGATCCAGGGCAGCGTGACCCGCGACGGCGAGCCCGTCACCGGTTACGTCCGCCTCCTGGACAGCACCGGTGAGTTCACCGCCGAGGTTCCCACCTCCGCGACCGGACAGTTCCGCTTCTACGCGGCCGAGGGCACCTGGACGCTGCGTGCGCTCGTCCCGGGCGGCACCGCCGACCGCACCGTCGTCGCCCAGCAGGGCGGCCTGGCGGAGGTTGCCATCGCTGTCTGACGGCGGGAGTGGCCGTGCTCCGCAGGGGCCCTCGCCACGATCCGTACGGCCGGAGGGCCGCACCCCAGAGGTTTGGACGCCTTGACTGGGGGTGCGGCCCTCCGCGCCGTCCGGGGCGCGAACGGCGTTTCACCCGCCGACTTCTGTCCTGCCCCGCGCGGACTTACCGTGGATTTATGGACGCGCACCGCCGGTCGCCCGTACAGCGCCGCCATCGCAGGTACTTCGTCCTCATGGGCGTGTGCCTGGTGCTGTTCGTCCTGGCCTGGGGCGTGGTGCGGCTGTGGTCGGTACCGGCCGCGGTCGGCATGTGCGTCGTCGCCATGGTCATTCCGCCGGTCGCGGCGATCATCGGCAACCGCCGGGAGCCCGGTGAGCGCTGGTGGGACGAGTCCGGCGACCCGGAGTCCGACCGCTGGTGGCGCGAGCTGGACGACCGGGGCGACGACAAGCACCCCCAGTAGGCGCGCCGGGCGCCCGCGGGCCTCAGTACACCAGCGCCTGTACGTCGTCCGGCATGATCTCGCTGACGAACACCTGGGCACCGGCGATCCCGGCCCCCTCGATCAGATCCTTCTGCTCGATGTCGCGCCGGGCCGCGCACTGGGTGCAGACCGTGATCGCGCCGCCGCCGGCGCGGATCCCGTCGATCAGTTCCGGCAGGGGCGCCGCATGCGGCAGCTCGAAGTCCGCCGCCCGCCCGGGGAGCGCGAACCACACGGACTCCCCGGTCAGCCACAGTGACACCTCGACACCGCTGGCCACCGCCACCGCCGCCACCGTGAACGCCTGCGAGCACCGCTCGGGCGCATCCGCACCCGCCGTCACCTTGATCACGAGCTTCTTCGCCATGAGGCAAGAGTAGGCGCGGTGGACCTCACAGCGCCGTTGTCACCGCCGCCGACTAGACTCTCAGGCGGTCCGTTACACCCTCACTCCGTTCAGGGAGCGCGCTCGTGCTTGAGGCATTCTTCACCACCCTGCTGGTTCTGGTCGCCGTCGGCGTGATCGCGTTCGCCGGTCTGACCTGGAAGAAGCTGTACCAGGGCCAGCGCTGAGCCGTCGCTCCACGGCTACCGCCGGGTGGCAGCCCCACCCACCAGTTTTTTGAGGAGCGCCCCGCGCGCGCCTGTCGGTTCCCCTCCACATAGATCGTCTGAGCTCTCATGATCGAGATCCCGTCCGACCTGAACCCGGCCCTGGTGCCGCTCGCCTTCCTCCTCGGCAACTGGGAGGGCGCCGGCGTCGCCGACTTCCCGGGCACCGAGAAGTGCAACTTCGGGCAGGAGGTCAGCTTCACCCACGACGGCCGTGACTTCCTCGAGTACACCTCGCACAGCTGGGTGCTCGACGCCGAGGGCAAGAAGGTCCGCCCGCTGGAGAGCGAGAGCGGCTTCTGGCGCATCGACGCGGACCGCAAGGTCGAGATCGTGATGTGCCGCGACCAGGGCGTGGTGGAGGTCTGGTACGGCGAGCTGGCCGACCAGAAGCCGCAGATCGACCTGGCCACCGACGCCATCGCCCGCACCCCCGCCTCCGGCCCGTACAGCGGCGGCAAGCGGCTCTACGGCTACGTCAACAGCGACCTGATGTGGGTCGGCGAGAAGTCCACCCCGGACGTACCGCTGCGGCCGTACATGTCGGCGCATCTGAAGAAGGTCGCCGACCTCAAGGAGTGGGCGGAGAACCTCCCCGACGACGTGCCGGACGGCGTGTCCTTCTTCCGTCCCGACGGCACGCCCTACAACCCGTAAGCACGACGGGAGAGCCCCGCTCTCCCCGCCAGCGCCCCGCGGGGGAAGCCGGTCGAAGTCCGGCGCTGACCCGCAACGGTGGGCGGAAGGCATCCTTCCGCAAGCCCGATTGCCCGTGGTGCGCACAGCTTCCCGCACAACTCGCCGTGGACTGCGAGGGGATGCCACCGGACCGGCGCGGTCCCGGGCCGCCCCTTGGTACGTACGGACACGGCCCGACCCCGAGGCGGCCGACCGACCGTGGCGACTGGCACCGCGCATCCGACGACGGCCGGGACCGGCGCATCGGCGCCGCCCCGGCGCCTGCCCGTACCGCCCCTGAGCGCCGTCCTCACGGCCGTCCTGCTCGGCTCGCTGCTGTGCGGGGCCGGACTCGGCGCGGCCGGCCTCGGCTGGGCTCAGGTGGTGCGCTATCTGGGCGCCGGGCTGACCGGCGGGACGATCTCGGCGGACGAGGCCTCCGCGTACACCATCGTCTGGGAGCTGCGCTTCCCACGGGCGGTCCTGGCCGCCGTCGTCGGCGCCGGGCTCTCCGCCGTCGGCGTCGCCGTGCAGGCCCTGGTCCGCAACGCCCTGGCCGACCCGTTCGTCCTCGGCATCTCCTCCGGCGCCGCCGTCGGCGCCAACGCCGTCCTCCTCTTCGGGACGCTCGGCGCCCTGGGCGTCTGGGCGCTGTCGGTGTCGGCGTTCGTCTCCGCGCTGCTCGCCATGGCCCTGGTATACGCGGCCGCCCGCACCGCCCACGGGCTCACCCCGCTGCGTCTGGTGCTGACCGGCACCGCGATGTACTACGGCTTCTCCGCCGTCACCACCCTCATGGTGTTCACCGCCGACCGCGGCGAGGCGGCCCGCTCGGCGATGATGTGGCTGCTCGGGAGCCTGAGCGGGGCCGGCTGGGGCTCGGTACCGATCGCCGCCGCCGCGGTGGCCGCCGCACTGGCCCATCTGCTGCTGTCCGCGGGCCGGTTGAATGCGCTGGCGATGGGCGACGAGACCGCCGCCGCCCTCGGCGTGGACGCGCACCGGCTGCGCCGCGAGCTGTTCGTCGTCGCGGCCGCCGTCACCGGCGCGGTGGTCGCGGTCAGCGGCGCGATCGGCTTCGTCGGGCTGATGGTGCCGCATGTGACCCGGATGCTGGTCGGCGCCGACCACCGCCGGGTGCTGGCCGTCGCACCGCTGCTCGGCGCGGTGCTGCTGGTGTGGGTGGATCTGCTCTCCCGGGTGCTGCTGGCGCCCGTCGAACTGCCGGTCGGCGTGCTCACCGCCGTCATCGGCGTGCCCTGCTTCGTCCTGCTGATGCGGCGGCGCGGCTACACCTTCGGAGGCGGCGCCTGATGCGGATCGACGTCACCGGAGTGTCCGTGGAGGTGGCCGGGAAACGGCTGGTCCACGACATCACGCTGCGGGCCGGCAGCGGCCGGCTGGTCGGCCTGGTCGGCCCCAACGGCAGTGGCAAATCGACCCTGTTGCGCTGTGTCTACCGCGCGCTGCGCCCGGCCGCCGGGACCGTACGGCTGGACGGCGCGGACCTGCACGCCATGGACGCGCGCGAGGGCGCCCGGCTGCTGGCCGCGCTGCCCCAGGAGACCAGTACGGAGTTCGACTTCACCGTGGCCGAGGTCGTCGCGATGGGGCGGCTGCCGCATCAGCGCGGGGCGGGCCGGGCGAGCGCCGAGGACACCGCACGGTGCGCGCGGGCGCTGGCCCGGGTCGGCGCGGACCAGCTGGCCGGACGCGGCTTCCCTCGCGCTCGCCCTGACCGGCTGCGGCGCGAAGGTCTCCGGCGACAGAAATGACGCAGCCGCCCGGCAGCCCGTCGGGGCCTCCGGCCACTACCCCGTCACCATCGAGAACTGCGGCACCCGCACCACCTACGACAAGGCCCCCCGCCGGGTGGTCACCAACGACGTCGGCATCACCGAGATCATGTTCGCGCTGGGCTCGGCGTCGAGGACCGTGCCGCAGCCCTGGTGAAGAAGTACCGGCACCAGGTGGCCGACGCCGCGGCCAAGGCCCCCGCACCCGCCGCACGCCCCACCGTCTTCCTCTACGACGACGGCCGCGACAAGCCGTTCACCTCGGGCAAGTACGCCGGACCGCACGACATCATCACCAAGGCGGGCGGCAACCACGTCATGAAGGACCTCAAGGACTCCTGGACGACCGTCGGCTGGGAGACCGTCGTCGACCGCGACCCCGACGTCATCGTGATCAACAACTACGGCGACACCTCCGCCGCACAGAAGAAGGCCTTCCTGAAGTCCTACGCCCCGCTCGCCGGCGTCTCGGCGGTCAAGCACGACCGGATCTACGTCATGGACTATGCCGAGCTCGTCGAGAGCCCCCGCAACCCCGCCGCCGTCAGCGACCTGGCCCGCTCTCTGCGCGGCGTACGGGCGGCCGGCTGAAGCGGCAACCCACGCACACCCGCCGCCCGTCCTCCTACACTGGCTGTGTGGTGACCACCGACTGGCAGAGCGACCTCCGCAGGCGCGGATACCGCCTGACCCCGCAGCGTCAGCTCGTACTGGAGGCTGTGGACAGGCTGGAGCACGCCACCCCTGACGACATCCTCACCGAGGTGCGCAAGACGGCGGGCGGGGTGAACATCTCCACGGTCTACCGGACCCTGGAACTCCTCGAAGAGCTGGGCCTGGTCAGCCATGCCCACCTCGGGCACGGCGCACCCACGTACCACCTCGCCGACCGCCACCACCACATCCACCTGGTGTGCCGGGACTGCACGGACGTCATCGAGGCGGATCTGTCGGTGGCCGAGCCGTTCACGGCGCAGCTGCGCGAACAGTTCGGCTTCGAGACGGATATGAAGCATTTCGCGATCTTCGGGCGGTGTGCGGCCTGCCGTGACAAGGCCGCCGAGGGCGACGGCTGAAGCAGTCGCCGACGAGTCGTAGGCTGGCCTCATGCTGCGACCATCACCCGCCAGCCCCCTGCTGTCGCTGCCCGGCGCCGTCCCTGCCGAGGCCCCCGACGAAGGCGTCGCCGCGCACTACGGCGACCTCTTCCGTGAGCAGCGCGCCCTCGCCGACGGCTCCGGCTTCGTGGACCTCTCCCACCGCGGCGTGGTCACCGTCACCGGCCCCGAGCGGCTGAGCTGGCTGCATCTGCTGCTCACCCAACACGTCAGCGATCTCGCGCCCGGCCACGCCACCGAGGCGCTGATCCTGTCCGCGCACGGCCACATCGAGCATGCGGTCTACCTCGTCGACGACGGCGAGACGACCTGGATGCACACCGAACCCGGCAACCAGGAGGCGCTGATCGCCTACCTGGAGAGCATGAAGTTCTTCTACCGGGTCGAGGTAGCCGACCGCACGGACGAGATCGCCGTCGTCCATCTGCCGGCCGGCTCCATCGCCGAGGCGCCCGGGAGCGCCGTCGTACGCGAGACCGCGCACGGCCGCGAACTGTTCCTGCCACGGGCCGGTCTGGAGTCCTTCGCCGAGGGTTTCACCGGGGGGAGCTCCCGGACGATGCCCGGCGCAGGCCCGGCGATCGGCGTCCTGGCGCTGGAGGCGCTGCGCGTCGAGGCCCACCGCCCCCGGCTGGGCCTGGAGACCGACCACCGCACCATCCCGCACGAGCTGGGCTGGATCGGCACCGCCGTGCACCTGGAGAAGGGCTGCTACCGCGGCCAGGAGACCGTCGCCCGGGTCCACAACCTGGGCAAGCCGCCGCGTCGGCTGGTCTTTCTGCACCTGGACGGCAGCGAGGTCCATCTGCCGCCGCACGGCACCCCCGTCCGCCTCGCCTCGGACGGCGAGGAGGGCCGGCAGCTCGGCTTCATCACCACCTCGGCCCGCCACCACGAGCTCGGCCCGATCGCGCTCGCCCTGGTCAAGCGGAATGTTCCGCTGGACGCGCCGTTGATGGCGGGCGGCACGGCCGCGGCGCAGGAGGCCGTCGTCGCGCCGTAAGGCCGTCGTCGCGCCGTAAGGCCGCGACACCCAGGTGCCCGGCGGCCCGGCCCGGTGCCTACGAGGTGCCCGGCGGCCCGGCCGGGCGCCTACGGGGTGCCCGGCGGCCCGGCCGGGCGCCTACGGGGTGCCCGGCGGCCCGGCCGGGCGCCCAGGTGCCCACGGAGTGCCCGGCGGCGGGGCCTACACCTCCACCAGCACCGTGAACGGCCCGTCGTTGGTCAGCGACACCTTCATGTCCGCACCGAAGCGGCCGGTCTCCACATGGGCGCCCAGTTCCCGCAGCTGTGCGACGACCTCGTCGACCAGCG
Source organism: Streptomyces sp. NPDC048434 (assembly GCF_043200375.1). Lineage (NCBI taxonomy): Bacteria > Bacillati > Actinomycetota > Actinomycetes > Kitasatosporales > Streptomycetaceae > Streptomyces > Streptomyces sp. NPDC048434. The sequence goes on from NZ_JBICXQ010000018.1 coordinate 144,974, forward strand.
GCTCGGCGACCGGTCCCGGGGCCGCCGCGTTCCAGGTGGGGCGGCGCCCCTTGCGGGCGTCACCGTAGAGAGTGAACTGGCTGATCACCAGCAGCGGCGCCGCGGTGTCCGAGCAGGACTTCTCGCCCTGCAGAATCCGCACCGACCACAGCTTGCGGGCCAGCTGCGCCGCCTTCTGCGGGGTGTCCTCGTGCGTGACCCCCACCAGCACGCACAGCCCCTCACCGACGATCTCCCCGACCGTCTCGCCCGCCACCTCGACGCGTGCGCCGTCAACCCTTTGCACCACAGCTCGCATACCCGCCATCATGCCGGGCACCCCACCGGCTTCGGACAGCCGTGCCCCTGCAGGGGCCGTTCGGGTGCCATGGCCCTGCAGAAGGACCGCCCAGAGTGGCACGATGCGTGCACGTGGTGCGTTTCATGGACAACATGCCCAGGAAGCGGCACCGGACGAGGGGACGGAACGACCCATGAGCACTCTCGGCGCCGGACAGACACCCGGTCCCGTACCAACCGCCCGTACGACACCGACCGGTCGGACGACCTCAACCGCCCCCACGACAGACACCGCAGCTCCGGCCCCCACCACCCCACCACCCCCCAGCGCCCTGACGACGACCACGGCAACGGCTCGCGTCGAACCCCCCGGCACCGAGGACGGCCCCATGCTCCAGGCAGGCCAGGCGCAGCATCCCCGCCCCCCGCAGCAGCGCGACCCCTGCCGTCCGGCCACGACGCCCGAGCTGTCCGGTCTGGGGCTGCCCGAGCTGCGGGTGGTGCGGCGCGACTCGCAGCAGGAAGAGGCCGATCTCAGCTATCTGCGACGGCTGTTGCAGGGCCGGATCGACATTCTGCGCGCCGAGATCGCCCGCCGTTCCGCGCAGCACTCCCCCCTGCTCGACCGGCTGCCGGAGATCCTGACGGACCTGCCGTCACGGCACCGCTCCTCGGCACGGCATGTGACGGTCGGCACTCCGCACAGCGAGGAGTACCGCAGGCTCGCCGAGGAGATGCTCGGCGAGGTGGAGCTGTCCGACCTCACCGCGCGGACGGACCAGGAACTGCAGGACGCCATGGGCCGGCTGATCCGCTACGAACAGCAGGTGTCGCGTCGCCGTCAGTCACTGCAGCGCACCACCGACGATTGCAGTGCCGAAATCGCCCGCAGGTACCGTGAAGGCGAAGCGCAAGTAGACGACCTGCTGTCCTGACCGGGCCACAAGCCTCCGGGGGACAACGGGTCACTCCCCCGGAAGGCCGCCGATGACCTCGCCCACTCCGATATCCGCACCGATCCCGGAAGCCGCCGCGTCCCCGGGCTCCGCGGTGAGGGCACCTTCTCCCGCTTCCCCCGTCCTCGCCGAGGTCGTCCGCTCCGGCTTCGTCGAGGGCCGGCACCGCGGCTCCCTGGTGGTACTCGCGGCGGACGGCAGCGTGGAGTGGTCACTGGGCGAGGTGACCACCCCGGTCTTCCCCCGCTCCACAAACAAGCCGATGCAGGCCGCGGCCGTGCTGCGGGCGGGCCTGGACCTCTCCGGCGAGCGGCTGGCGCTGGCCGCCGCCAGCCACTCCGGCGAGGCCTTCCACCTCGATCTCGTACGGACCATGCTGGCCGAGCACGGTCTGACCGCCGACGATCTGCAGACACCGGCGGATCTGCCGCTGGACCCCGAGGAGGCGGAGGCGTACCTCGCCTCGGGCCGGGGCCGCGACCGCCTCACGATGAACTGCTCGGGCAAGCACACCGCGATGCTGGCCGCCTCCGCGCTCAACGGCTGGCCGCTCGCCTCGTACCTCGACCAGGCGCACCCGCTGCAGCAGTTGGTGGCCGACGGCGTCCGCACCGCGAGCGGCGAGGAGGTCGCGCACGTCGGCACGGACGGCTGCGGCGCGCCGCTGCTCTCCCTCTCGCTGACGGGACTGGCCCGCGCCTTCCGGTACTTCGTCATGGCGGAGCCCGGCACCCCCGAGCGGCGGGTCGCGGACGCGATGCGCGCCCACCCGGAGTACGTCGCCGGCACCCGCCGCCCCGACACCTGGCTGATGCAGGCCCTCCCGGGCACCCTCGCCAAGATGGGCGCCGAGGCCGTCCAGGCCCTGGCCCTCCCCGACGGCCGCGCCCTCGCCTTCAAGATCGACGACGGCGCCACCCGCACCCTCGGCCCGGTCCTCGCCCGCACCCTGCGCCTCATGGACATCGACGACCCTGTCCTGGCCCGCCTCGCGGACGCCCCGCTCCTCGGCGGCGGCGCGCGGGTGGGGGAGATCCGCGCGGCGTTCTGAGGGCGGGGCCCGGCCGGCGCGGCCGGGGGCGCGGGGCCGGCGCCACCGCACGGCGTGCCCCCGCGCCCGCTGCCCCCACGGCGGTGACCTGCATAAGGTGGCGAGGACACAGTGCACGCACGTACCACCCACCACAGCAGGAGGCCGGCGACCATGAGCGACGCTAATTCCGAGCCGCAGGGGCCCGAGGCGATCGAGCACGCGCACGACCCCGAGGTACTGCAGCTCGCGGCCAAGGTGTTCGACCTGGCGCGGCACGGCGACACCGACACCGTCGCGGCGTATGTGGACGCGGGCGTCCCCGCCAACCTGACGAACGACAAGGGCGATTCGCTCGTGATGCTGGCGGCGTACCACGGTCATCCCGCCACCGTGGAGGCGCTGTTGCAGCGCGGTGCCGACGCCGACCGCCCCAACGACCGCGGTCAGACGCCGCTGGCCGGCGCGGTCTTCAAGGCCGAGGACGAGGTCATCAAGGTCCTGGTGGCCCACGGCGCGGACCCGACGGCGGGCACGCCCTCGGCGATCGACACGGCCCGGATGTTCGAGAAGGCGGAGCTGTTGAAGCTGTTCGGGGCGGAGTGACCCGGTAGCCGGCCCGGTAGCCGGGGCCCCGATGGGCGGGGCCCCGGCAGCCCGCCCGTGAGCAAGGCTCCTGTGGGGCACCACACGCTTGACCTCAAGTCCGCTTGAGGTCTTAGCGTCGGGTTTCGACGGCAACGCCGCCGCCCACCGACGCACGTGCCACGCCACGAAGGGCCCCACATGTCCGAGCACCCCTACCGCCTCGCAGTGATCATCGGCAGCACCCGGGAGGGCCGGTTCGCGCCCGTCATCGCGAACTGGTTCACCCGGCACACCGAAAGCCATCCGCACATCGACGTGGACGTCATCGACCTGGACACCGTCCGCCCGTACGAACTCCGTTACGGCAGCGAGGAGTACGAGTCCTTCGCCAAGCGGGTCGACGAGGCGGACGCCTTCGTCGTGATCACGCCGGAGTACAACCACTCCTTCCCGGCCCCGCTCAAGCACGCCATCGACCTGCTGCACGGCCAGTGGCAGGCCAAGCCGGTCGGCTTCGTCTCGTACGGCGGGATCTCCGGCGGCCTGCGCGCCGTGGAACAACTGCGGCTGGTGTTCGCCGAGTTGCATGCCACCACGGTGCGCGAAACGGTGAGCTTCTCACTCGCCGGCAACCTCTTCGACGATGCGGGCCGACTGCGCGACCCGGCCCCCGCCACCCAGGCCGCCGACACCCTGCTCGATCAGCTGACCTGGTGGGCGGTGGCCCTCCGCGAGGCCCGTGCGAGCCGCCCGTACGGCGGCTGAGGCCGCACCCGGCGGGCCCGTTACCCCTCGCCCGCCGGCCCGATCGCACGGTCGACGGGCGCCGAGACCGGACCGTCCGTCTCGTCGGCCGGCACCACCCCGGGCAGCGTGAGCCGCTCCAGCATCCGCCCCGTCATGGCGAGATGGATCAGCACCACGGCGGCACGGTCCCCCGGCAGCCCGCCCTCCATGGCGCTCGGTCCCCTCAGGTATCGCGCCGTACGGCCGTCGCGAGATGCACGTTCATCGCGCACGGAATGCGGCCGTCCGGCAGCGCCATCGCCGCCGACTCCGCCTCGAAGCGGGTCCGTAGATCCGTCATGACCGCGGCGTCGAAGGGGCCGAGGTCGTAGTAGCCACTGACGGTCCGCCAGATCTGTTCGGGCGGGCCGGACAGATCGATCCGTACGGTCTCCCACTCCACCGGGCCGAATCCGGCCGGGCGGAACACCGCATCGAAGCCCTCGCGGGTGCGCAGCCGCGGGTCCCCGAGCGACGGGATCCGCTGCTCCGCGGGCGCCGACGCGAACAGCGGCTTGGCCAGCTGCAGAAACCTCTCGCACGCCTCACCCCCGGCCGCCCCGCCCCCCAGGACCACGGCCAGCGTCCCGCCCGGCTCCAGCACCCGTGCCAGCTCCGCCGCCACCTGATCCGCCTCGCTCATCAGCATCAACGCCATATGGGAGGCACAGCCGTCGAACCGGCCGTCGCGAAACGGCAGTTGCTGCGCCCGGCCGACCCGCAGGTCCGCCCCCTCGACGCCCGGCCGGCCACGGGCCAGCGTCAACTCCTCGGCGGACAGGTCGATCCCGGCGAGCGTTCGCCGGGCACCCGCTTCCCGCTCCGCGAGGAGTTCCAGCAGCAGCCCGTCGCCGCAGCCGAGATCGAGCACCCGGCCGCACACCGCCATCCGGTCCCGCAGGATCTCGTAACTGGAACGGCCGTCCCCGGCCCGCCCATGGGCCAACGCCCGCACGGTCACCGCGGGATGCGCGGCATGAAAGGTCCGCAGAAATTCTTCCTGAACCGTCGCCATCCACCGACCCTAGGAGCCCCGCGGCCCCGTGTCCCTCAGTTCCCGGGAGGGCCCTCCTGCAGCGCCCAGCCGTTGCCGTCCGGGTCGCTGAAGTAGACGAACGAGTTCCAAGTCCCGCCGGGCCCGTCCGCCATCGCCCCGTCCTCCACATGCTGTACGGGGCCGGCCACCACGCCCCGTTCGACCAGCTCCGCGCGGGCCGCGGCGATATCGGGGACCACCAGCTGCAGCCCCTGCACCGAACCGGGCTTCGCCTCCGCGATCCCGTCGCCCGCGCCGATGACGATCGAGCAGCCCGACCCCGGCGGCGTCAGCTGCACCACGCGCACCTCGCCGCCGACGCTCATGTCGTGATCGACGGCAAAGCCCATCTGCTCGCTGTAGAAGCGCTTCGCCCGCTCCACGTCGGTCACCGGAATCGGCACCAGTTCGAGCTTCCAGTCCATGGCGCGCCGTCCTTCCGTACGGCGACGGCCCTGCTCAGCGGCCGTCGGCACCGGCCCTGTCGCGCTGCAAGAAGTCTAAGGAGCGGGGGACGGATGCGCGCACCCATTGACGGAGTGAGTACTCACTCCGTACCGTGGAGCCATGACCCCAACCTCCCGTAAACGCGCCCCCGGCATGAGCGTCGAGCAGCGCCGGGCCATGATCGTGGCCGCCGCGCTGCCGCTCGTGGCGGAGTACGGCGCGGCCATCACCACCAGCCAGATCGCCCGCGCCGCCGGTATCGGGGAGGCCACGATCTTCCGGGCCTTCAAGGACAAGGACGAGGTGCTGGACGCCTGTGTCGCCGAGGCGGCCGGCACGGACCACGTCCTGCGCGAGCTCGCCTCGGTCTCCCTGGACGAACCGCTCGCCGTACGGCTGACCGAAGCCGCCGAGGCGCTGCGCGCGCATATGGAACGCATGGGCACCGTCATCGGAGCCCTCCATGGCTCCGGGCACCTCCGCGGCCGCGAACCCGGCGCCGGCAGCGAAGACGGGGGCGGTCCGCCGCGGGACCGCCGGGCGGAGTCCGTCACCGCCCTGCGCAACGCCGTCATCGAGCTGATCGAACCCGACCGGGCCGCGTTCCGGCTGAGCCCCGAAAAGGTCTCCGCCGCGTTTCTGGGCCTGCTGTTCACCCGGCTGCAGACGCCGGTATCGGACGCCGATGCCCCGCTCACACCCGATGAACTCATCGACGTGCTGCTGCGCGGCACCCTCCACCACCCCGGGGGCGACCGATGACCGTGACCCTCAACCACACCATCGTCCCGGCCGCCGACCACCGCGTCGCCGCCCGCTTCTTCGCCTCGGTCATGGGCCTGCCGGAGCTCCCGCCGGCCGGGCGCCTGGGACACTTCGCCCCGGTCCGGGTGAACGAGACGCTCACCCTCGACTTCATGACCGTGCCGGACGCCGAGGGCCACCACCTCGCCTTCGACGTCGACCCCGAGACCTTCGATGGGATCCTGGCCCGCATCGAGGCCGCCGGCATCCCCTACGGCAATGACCCCGCCGCGCCGGACAACGGCCGGACCGACCATCCACTGTGCGCCCGGGGCCTGTTCTTCCGCGACGACTCCCGCAACCTCTACGAGGTCATGTCGCCGGTGTGAGCGAGCGCCTCCCGGCTGTCGCAGTTCCCCCGCGGGCTCCGACAGCCCTGGGCCGCGTCACCTGTTGACGAACGTCATGCTGGCCTCGTCGTAGCGCGTGCCGGCGATCCGGCCGGCCGGTGCCGCGGCGTCGATCGCGGCGAGTTCCGCGGCGGTCAGCTCGACGGCGAGCGCGCCGAGGTTCTCCTCCAGGTACTTCTCCCGGCGGGTGCCGGGGATCGGCACGACGTCGTCCCCGCGGTGCTGCACCCAGGCCAGGGCGAGCTGACCGGTGCTGACGCTCTTCTGGGCGGCGAGTGCGTCGAGCTGCTCGACGATGGCGAGGTTCTGCTCCAGGTTGCCGTCGGCGAAGCGCGGCTGGCCGCGGCGCAGGTCCGACTCCGGCAGCCCCTCCACCGAGGTGTAGCGCCCGGTCAGGAAGCCGCGCCCGAGCGGCGAGAACGGCACCAGGCCGATGCCGAGTTCACGGCACACCGGCGCGATCTCCTGCTCCAGATCGCGGGTCCACAGCGACCATTCGCTCTGCAGCGCGGCGATCGGATGCACCGCATGCGCCCGCCGGAGGGTCGCCGCGCCCGCCTCGGACAGCCCGAGGTGCCGCACCTTGCCCGCCGCGACGAGTTCGGCCATCGCACCGACGGTCTCCTCGATCGGCACGTCCGGGTCGACGCGGTGCTGGTAGTAGAGGTCGATGTGATCGACCCCGAGCCGGCGCAGCGACGCGTCACAGGCCTCCCGTACGTACGCGGCATCGCCACGGATCGCGGTCGGCTCACCGAGCCGGTTGGCGAACCCGAACTTCGTCGCCAGCACCACCTCGTCCCGCCGGCCGGCGACGGCCCGGCCGATCAGCTCCTCGTTGTGCCCCGCCCCGTAGAAATCGGAGGTGTCCAGCAGGCTCACACCTAGGTCGAGCGCCCGGTTGATGGTCGCCACCGACTGCGCGTCGTCCGACTCCCCGTACCCATGGCTCATCCCCATGCAACCGAGCCCCTGCGCGGAAACCACCAGTTCGCCGAGGTGACGCGACGGGATGTTCGTCGTGGTCATGCTGCTGCTACCTCCTGGACGTACGACGGACGGACCCGGATCACCGACCCTGATCCCTCCCTGATTCCTGAACCCCGGGGCCCTCGTGGCGGACCTGTACCGGCATCCCGTCCCGGACGCTATGAGTTGGAGCGCGCTCGAAGTCAACACGGCATCGCCAGGGCGCTGTGCGCCACGGCTCGTTGGCTGGGGCGGCCGGCTGCGCTTGGCGGGCCCTGTCCTCTGGCGGGCTCCGTGCTCTGCCGGCCCTGCCCTCCCTGAGCCACTGGCCGCCGTCAGCGGCCGTCGCTGTCACCCGCCGTCGCCCGCTATCGCCCGCAGGGCCTGACAGTGCGCGGCGAAGGCGGTGCGGCCCTCGGACGTCAGGGCGAGCCAGGTGCGCGGGCGCTTGCCGACATATCCCTTGGTGACGGCGACATAGCCGGCCTTCTCCAGGGTGGCGACCTGCCGCGACAGGACCGAGTCGCTCACCTCGACGGTGTCGCGGACAAAGGCGAACTCGGCCTTTTCGGCGGCCGCCAGGGTCGCCACGATGGAGAAGCGGACCGGTGCGTGCATCACTTCGTCGAGCGCATGACGCGGATGTGCCCCGGGATGCGGGTCCGTCACCGCCGGGCCTCCAAGTACGCGCCTATCAGCCCGGGAAGGGCAACCACCAGTGCGCCGGGCACCCACCACGCCAGGACCCCCGGGAACCACATGGTGCCAGGGACCAGTACCGCGCTGTAGAGCAGCCCCCAGGAGGCGATCATCACGCCGTGCCGCCAGCCGAACCCGCGCCTGGCGACGCGCTGCCGGGCCGCATAGACCGACAGCCCGGTGATGGTGACACACCACAAGCCAGTGCCGATCGCCAGCCCGTACGGCCGGCCCAGCAGCCCGATGGAGAGCACCAGGACCGCGGCCGCGCAGCCGTAGACCAGTTGGTACCAGACGGACCACTTCGCGCCGTCCCGCACCGTCGAGCTCAACTTCCGCACACGGTCCAGTGCGGCCGCCGCTTCCTTCGAGGCGTACTCCGACATGCCGTCCCCCCGACAACTGATGCTGCTCCGACTTCCTGCATCCAGCGTGACAAGTACTTTCCGGTATGACAAGTACTTTCCAGCCATGCCCCGGCGCGAACTGCCCCCTGCGAGCGAGCCGTTGATCCGCCTCGACGCTCCAGCCCCATGCCCGCCCCCCGTCTCGCCCCGCCCCTCGTCTCACCCCTCGTCTCGCCCCTCGTCTCGCCGGTGCAAGGCCGGGCACCGGAACTCCGGGGCCGACGCTCCCCCGTGCTCGCACGCTCGCTAGGGTCGGATGGCGTGAACTCCCCCTCCCCTTTCAGTGACGCCTTCGTCCGACTGACCGAGCCGCATGCCGCCTGGGGTGCCGAGCAGCTCGAAACGTTCAACGCCTTTCTGCCGACCGGCCCGTGGACCGCCGATCTGGCGCAGTGCATTTACCGCCAGGCGGGCCGTGACCTGCGCATCTCCGTACTCGGCAGCTATGACGCGTCCGACGGTTCATGGCTGTGGGGATGGGCCAATCCCGGATTCCGGGACATGCCGGCGGTCGGCGCGGCGGAGGCGGTGCGGCAGTACGGGCAGACGCACGGCATCCGGGAGTTCACCGAGGAACGCGTCGATCTGTCGGGGTGTGCGGATCCCCGTGTGGCCGTGGAGACCCTGACGTTCGGGGCGATGGGCGTACTGGGCGCGGCCGGTTACCTCGGCGTCCAGGCGAGCGAGGATGCCCGGCTGTACATGGTGCCGGACGATGCGCAGGTCCCGTGGGCGGCACCCGACCCGGTCACCCTGCCGCGCACCCTGCTCACCGGCGCGAACGTGCACGGCAATTCGGCCCACGCGGTGGTGGCCGGCTACTTCGGCCACCACCGGCTGCCCCAGCGCCACGCCCCCGGCCGGATCAGCGCGGACCTGCCCACCGGCACCACGGTCGAGGTCTCGTTCGACGACGCCGGACGCATCGGCGCGGTCGAGGTCGGCGGCATCGGCGGGCCGGCCGCGCGCTGAACCGGCGGCCGGCGGGACGCTGAACCGGTGGCCGGCAGCGCACTGAATCGACGATCGACAGCACACTGAATCGACGGGCCGGCGCCGCACGCGCCCCGTACCGGCACCCGTGGCGCCCGCGGCGGGAGAGAGGAGGGAGAGGCAGGGGCCGGCATCGGGCCTTGCCCGCCCACCTGTGCGCCGCGGCCCCGTCAGGTAATGTTGCGCCCCCAGTAGTGGACCGACCAGGAGGTGAGACCGATTCCCCGCCAGACCAGGCAGGCGCTCCCGGCTCACGCCCGTACGGTCCACCCGATGCAGGTGACCGCCCGACGCACGTGACCCGGGAAGCGCCCTCGGCGCCCCGAAAGGCTCACATGTCGTCCGCTCCGATGCCGTCCCACCCGTCACCTCTCTCCTCCCCGTCACCTCTCTCCTCGCCCCTTGCGGCACCCTCTTCCGCACCCCTCTCCCGCTCCGCCGTCGTCACCACGCTGCGCGCCGCCGGCTGCGTCTTCGCCGAGGACGAGGCGGAGCTGCTCCTCGCCACCGCCCGTACGGCCGACGAACTCGCCGCCATGGTGGAGCGGCGCACCCTCGGCCAGCCCCTGGAACACGTCGTCGGCTGGGCGGAGTTCTGCGGGCGGCGGATCACCGTCGATCCCGGGGTGTTCGTACCGCGCCGCCGCACCGAGTTCCTCGTGGGCCAGGCCGTCGGGCTCGGTCTCCGGGCCGCCGAGCGCACCGGGCGGCTCCCGGTCGTCGTCGACCTGTGCTGCGGTTCCGGCGCGGTGGGCGCCGTGCTGGCCGCCGCCCTGGGCCGGGTCGAGCTGTACGCCGCCGACATCGAACCCGCCGCGGTGCGCTGCGCCCGCGGCAACATCGCCGCCGCCGGCGGCGCGGTCCACGAGGGCGACCTCTTCGACGCGCTGCCCGCGGACCTCCGCGGCCGTATCGACATCCTGGTGGCCAACGTTCCCTACGTACCGACCGAAGAGGTCGGGCTGCTGCCGCCCGAGGCCCGCGAGCACGAGCCGCTGGTCGCGCTCGACGGCGGCGCGGACGGGCTCGACGTCCTGCGGCGGGTGACCGCGGCCGCCCCCCGGTGGCTGGCACCGGGGGGCCATCTGCTGGTCGAGACGAGCGAACGGCAGGCACCGCGGGCCGTCGACGCCTTTACCCGCAACGGGCTGCTCCCCCGGGTGGCCGACTCCGACGAGCTCTACGCCACGGTCGTCATAGGGACCCGGCCTGCGGACGCGGGAGGCGCAGGAAAACCGTCGTGACGGGGTGGCAGCGGTGCCGTCGTGACGGGGGTGGCAGCGGAGGCCTCGTGACGGGGTGGCAGCGGAGGCCTCGTCACGACGGCGGCAGCAAAACCGTGGCGGCAAGGGGCCTGTCCTCAGGCGAACGCGGCCCGGACGAGGTCAGACGGACCCGGTCGCCCCGACCGCCCTCGACCGGGACTCCGGCCCCGACCCCCCGGCCCGGTCAGGTGCCGACGTACGCCGCGAGGTGCTCGCCGGTGAGGGTGGAGCGGGCGGCGACGAGGTCGGCGGGGGTGCCCTCGAAGACGATCCGGCCGCCGTCGTGGCCCGCGCCGGGGCCGAGGTCGATGATCCAGTCGGCGTGCGCCATGACCGCCTGGTGGTGCTCGACGACGATGACCGACTTGCCGGAGTCGACGAGCCGGTCGAGCAGACCGAGCAGCTGCTCGACGTCGGCGAGGTGAAGGCCGGCGGTCGGCTCGTCGAGGACGTAGACGCCGCCCTTCTCGGCCATGTGCGTGGCCAGCTTGAGCCGCTGCCGCTCGCCGCCGGACAGCGTCGTGAGCGGCTGGCCGAGGCTGAGGTAGCCGAGCCCGACGTCGGCGAGCCGGCCGAGGATCTTGTGCGCGGCCGGCGTGCGCGCCTCGCCGGCGCCGAAGAACTCCTCCGCCTCGGCCACCGACATCGCGAGCACCTCGCTGATGTCGCGGCCACCGAGGTGGTGGTCGAGAACCGCTGCCTGGAACCGCTTGCCCTCGCACTCCTCGCAGGTGGTGGCCACGCCGGCCATCATCGCCAGGTCGGTGTAGATGACGCCGGCGCCGTTGCACGTGGGGCAGGCGCCCGCGGAGTTGGGGCTGAACAGGGCCGGTTTCACGCCGTTGGCCTTCGCGAAGGCCTTGCGGACCGGGTCGAGCAGTCCGGTGTACGTCGCCGGGTTGCTCCGCCGCGAGCCGCGGATCGCGCCCTGGCCGATCGACACCACCTCCGCGCCGGCGGAACCGTTGACCAGCGACCCGTGCACGAGCGAGCTCTTGCCGGAGCCGGCGACACCGGTGACGACGGCCAGCACCCCGAGCGGGATGTCGACGTCGACGTCCCGCAGGTTGTGCGTCGTCGCCCCGCGGATCTCCAGCGTGCCGGTGGGCTTGCGCACCGTCTCCTTGAGGGCGGCCCGGTCGCCGAAATGGCGTCCGGTGATGGTGCCGCCGGCCCGCAGCCCCTCGACGGTGCCCTCGAAACAGACGGTGCCGCCCGCCGTGCCGGCACCGGGGCCGAGGTCGACGACGTGGTCGGCGATCGCGATCGTCTCCGGCTTGTGCTCCACGACGAGCACCGTGTTGCCCTTGTCGCGCAGCCGCAGCAGCAGGTCGTTCATCCGCTGGATGTCATGGGGGTGCAGGCCCGTGGTGGGCTCGTCGAAGACATAGGTGGTGTCGGTGAGCGAGGAGCCGAGGTGGCGGATCATCTTGACGCGCTGCGCCTCGCCGCCCGACAGCGTGCCCGACGGCCGGTCGAGCGAGAGGTAGCCCAGCCCGATCTCCACGAACGAGTCGAGCGTCGCCCCCAGCGTCGTCAGCAGCGGCGCCACCGACGGCTCGTCGAGTCCGCCGACCCATCCGGCCAGGTCGCTGATCTGCATCGCGCACGCATCGGCGATGTTGATCCCGCCGATCCGCGACGACCGGGCCCCCTCACTGAGCCGGGTGCCGCCGCACTCGGGGCACCCGGTGAACGTCACCGCCCGCTCCACGAACGCCCGGATGTGCGGCTGCATCGCCTCCCGGTCCTTGGACAGCATCGACTTCTGCAGCTTCGGGATCAGGCCCTCGTACGTCAGGTTGATGTTGTCGACCTTGATCTTGGTCGGCTCCTTGTGGAGCAAGTTGTGCAGCTCCGTCTTGGTGTACTTACGGATCGGCTTGTCCGGATCGAGGAACCCGGAGCCGCTGAAGATGCGGCCGTACCAGCCGTCGACGCTGTAGCCGGGGATCGTGATCGCGCCCTCGTTGATCGACTTGGAGTCGTCGAAGAGCTGAGTGAGGTCGATATCGGAGACCGTGCCCCGGCCTTCGCAGCGCGGACACATGCCGCCGGTGCGGTTGAAGGTCTTTTTCACGGTCTTGCCGGCACCGCGTTCGATCGTGAGGGCACCGCTCGCCCGGACCGAGGGGACGTTGAAGGCGAACGCGTTGGGCGAGCCGATGTGCGGCTGCCCGAGTCGGCTGAAGAGGATGCGCAGCATCGCGTTGGCGTCGGTGGCGGTGCCGACCGTGGAGCGGGCATCGGCGCCCATCCGCTGCTGGTCGACGATGATCGCGGTCGTCAGACCTTCGAGTACGTCGACCTCGGGCCGCGCCAGTGTCGGCATGAAGCCCTGTACGAAGGCGCTGTAGGTCTCATTGATCAGCCGCTGCGACTCCGCGGCGATCGTGCCGAACACCAGAGAGCTCTTGCCCGAGCCGGAGACGCCGGTGAACACCGTCAGCCGGCGCTTCGGGAGCTCGACGCTGACGTCCTTGAGGTTGTTCACGCGCGCGCCGTGCACGCGGATCACATCGTGGCTGTCGGCATCGTGCAGCGCGGGCGACTGCGTGCCCGTCCTCGTGACCGTGCTCATCGTGTCTCCCTCTGTTGGGCGGGCCGCCTGCGCGGTCTCCGTAGGCCTCGCCCGGCCCGATCCGACCGGCTTCGAGCGATATCGAGGACCTCAGCTTCGCCCTCGATCATGTACACGTCGCGGGGGTGGCCCGTCCCCGGCCGAACGGCCCGGGTGGCGGCCAGGTTCTCCCCCGGCCTGCGGCCGTGAGGTGCGCCCCGCCGCTCCGGCTGTCCGTCGGCGTGGCCATCGGCAGTGCCTCGCCGTCCCGGCCGAAGGATAGCGGCACCGGGTACGGCGCCCCGGCCGCCGAGGCACCGGCCCCCCGGACACCGATGTCGCGGCCGAGCCGGTGCCCGGTGTCGCGACAACACCGGGCACGGGGGCGGGGGACGACGCCGGGCGCGGGAGCGGCGGGCGGCACTCATCGGTCCTGGAGCAGCCCGAGGACGTTGCCGTCGGGGTCGGTGAAGGTGGCCACCAGGCGGCCGCCACCGACGTCGTGCGCGGGCTCCTTCACCGTGGCACCCGCTGCGGTGACCTCGGCCAGCTTCGCCTCGATGTCCGGCACGTGCCAGTAGGCCACCGGCGAGGTCATGCCCTGCGGTCCGCCGCCCGGCACCAGCCCGATGTGCTGGCCCGCGGCCTCGAAGCCGACGTAGTAGGACTCGTCGGCCTGCGGCGCTACGCCGAGCAGGGCGGCGTACACCTCCTTGGCCGCCGCGAGGTCGGACACGGGATGCAGCACGGTCTTGATTCCCTGGGTGGATGAGCTGGTCATGGTCACTCCTGAGTCTTGGATCCGGTGGGGACCGTCCGGCTTACGGTCGAACGGAAAGTCCGGAGAAACCGGCAGCCCGATCGCCCCGGAGGTGAAGGGGGAAGTCCACGGCAGTCACGCTAGCCGCGGCTTTGTGACCCGCGCTTCTCGAATCCTGACCGGTCCGGGCAGCTGTTCCGCGACGCACCTGTTTCGCGACGCACGACGGATCCCCGCCGTCGCGCGCGCCGCGTGGCGCTCCGGCTCCGGGGCACCGTCCAAGTTCCTCGTCACCGACCTCGGATGCTGTGGGAAACTGACCGCGTGAGACGGCAGGAGCTCGACGACCTCGTCCGGCTGCGGCGGGCCCGCGACCGGATGGACCGCGACTACGCGGAGCCGCTCGACGTCCCGGCGCTGGCGCGTGGCGCCCTGATGTCGCCGGGCCATTTCTCCCGCAGCTTCCGCGCCGCTTTCGGCGAGACGCCGTACGGCTACCTGATGACCCGCCGCATCGAGCGGGCCAAAGCGCTGCTGCGGCGCGGCGATCTCACGGTGACCGAGGTCTGCTTCGCGGTGGGCTGTACGTCGCTGGGGTCGTTCAGCTCGCGCTTCAGCGAGCTGGTCGGCGAGAGCCCGAGCAGCTATCGGGCCCGGAACCATGACCATGGCGCCGCCATCCCGGCATGCATGGCCAAGATCCACACACGGCCGGTCAGGAACGGAGAAGCGAGCACCGCCCCTCGGCCGTAGCGTGAACGGCATGGACATCAGGCTTTCCCAATGCTTCATCGCCGTCGACGACCACGACAAGGCGATCGCCTTCTACCGCGACGTACTCGGACTTGAGGTACGCAACGACGTCGGATTCGAGGGGATGCGCTGGGTGACCGTCGCGGCGCCCTCCCAGCCGGACGTGAGCATCGTCCTGGAACCGCCGCTCGCCGACCCGAACGCCTCACCGGACGACCGACAGGCCATGGCGGAGCTGATGGCCAAGGGCCTGCTGCGCGGCGTCATCTTCGCGACGGACGACTGCGACGCCACCTTCGAGCGCATCAGCGCCGCGGGCGGCGAGGTGCTGCAGGAGCCGATGGACCAGTTCTACGGCGTCCGCGACTGCGCGTTCCGCGACCCCGCCGGCAACCTGCTGCGCTTCAACCAGCCCCTCGGCAAGTGAGCCGTCGGCCCCGGGCCCGGCTCAGGGGCCCGGGGCTCCGGACCGCGTCGCCCGGATGAACCCGGATGAACCCGGTCCACTCCGGGCCGGCCGTTCGCCGCTCGTGAACGGCACCGGAAAGTGGCCGGTCAGCGTCAGAGGGGGCACCCCCGGCGGCGTTGTCGTCGGTTGCCGACGCTCCGCTCCGACGCCCTCCTCCGCCTTGCCACTGCACCCATCAAACCCCGCTCACCTGCACTGATAAGGCGCCGTTGCCTGCAGCCGGCCGGATCCGCCGGACAGCACACCTGGCTAGTCCGTGGCGGCGGGTTCCGGCAGAACGCCCGGACCCGTACCGGGTACGGCCGACTGTCGTTCCTCGTGCCTGCCCAGCGCCGCGAGGGTCAGGGTCACGGTGACCGATCCGGCCGCCAGCACCGTCATCGCCGTGGCCGGGGAGGTCAGTTGGGCCACCGTGCCCGCCAGGGCCGCGCTGACACCCTGCAGGGTGGACATACCGACGAAGTGCAGGCCGAGTGCCTGGCCCGCGAGGTCGTCGGGAGTGCGGGACATCAGGCGTTCCTGCAGGACCAGGCTCGCGCCGAAGCCGACGGAGGCGACGGCGGTGGCCACGGCCGACAGCGCCACTCCCGGCCGCAGGACGAAGAACAGGTACGGCATCGCCAGCAGCAGGCGCAGCGGGACCGCGAGACGGGGACGCCACGCGGGCGGTACCAGGCGGCCCACCGTCACGTCGCCCACGAACATGCCCAGCGCCCCGCACGCGAACAGCGTCCCGGCCGCCCCGGGAGCGTAGGAGACGAAGAGCGAATCGCAGCCGACCACCAGGCCGTTGGGGATCCACAGGCCCAGGTACGTCAGGCGGCGGGGGCGCGAGGACCACAGGAGGGCGTTGGTGCGCCAGGTCGCCGAGATGGACGGGCGGCCGGTGGAGCGCGGTGGGCGGGCCGTGAGGCCCAGACGGCTGCCGAGGGCCGACATCACGTACAGCGCCGCCGCCAGGAGCAGGCACGCCCTCGGGGTCAGGAGCGCCAGCAGCGCGCCGCCCGTTGCGAACCCGGCCACCTGCATCAGGCCCCAGAGCATGTTGAACACGGAACGGCCCAGGACATAGCCGTCCTTCGACAGGATTTCGTTCAGCAGCCCCGCGCGCACTCCCCCGCCCAGGGACGCGATCAGGCCCTGCGCCAGTACGACGGCGAAGACCGCCCCGACCGGCAGGCCGGGCAGCGCCAGTACCGCCGTTCCGGCCGCGAAGGCGAGGCCGAGGCCGGAAAGGACCGCGCGCGGGGGCAGGCGGTCGGCGCCCGAGAGCAGGAACGTGGCTCCCAGCAACTGCGCCAGCTGCGGGCCGAACATGCTCACCGCCGACAGGAGCGGGGAGCCGGTGGCCCGGAAGACCAGCGTGCCGAGGGCCAGGCCGCCGATCGTCTGGGCCGCGGCGTAGGCGGCGAAGGAGAGCAGAAACGGGGTGAACTCCGGGGTGCGGAACAGGGTTCGGTAGCTGCGCATGCGTCGGAGTCTCGGAGCGGCCCGGGGGCCGTGGTTACTGTTTCGCCGACACGCGAAAGGTCGTACGCATGGGCTTATGGCAGATCGACACCGACACCCTCGCCCGCAGCCGCTTCGTGCTCTCGCCGTTCGCCGAGACCTTCGCGAGCCTGAAACTGCTGCACGCGGGGACCGGCGCCCATCCGGGCGAGGAGGCCTGGCTGCGCGCGCACCTGCCCGGCTACCGCGCCCGCCTCGCGGCCGACCCGGTGACCGCGCTGCTCGTGCGGGCGGCACTCGGCACGTCCTGGATCGCCGACTTCTTCTGCCCCACCTCGTGCGTCGGGGAGAGTTTCGAGGAGAGCGTGGCCCGGGTGCGGGCGGCCGGGGCCGGGGAGGCGCGCGCCAACCTCCGCGTGTCTCTCCGGGGCCCGCTCCCCGCCGCCCTGGAGCGGGACGACCTGCCCGAGCGGGCGACCGCGCTCCTGACGTACGTCTGGGAAAAGACCGCACAGCCGTACTGGGCGCGTCGGCGGCGCGTCCTGGAGGCCGACGTGGTCGCGCGGACCGCGCGGGTGAGCCAGGGCGGCTGGGCCGCTGTGCTGGACTCTCTGCAGCCGGGGACGCGGTGGCTCGGGGAGAGCCGGATCCAGGTCAACCTGAACGCGTATCCGCCGCGGGAGATCGCCGCCGGGGCCGAGCTGCTGTTCATGCCGGTGACGCCGAGGACCGGGTGGGTGTCGTGGGAGGGACGGGAGCGGTACGCCGTCGTCTACCCGTGTCTCGGGGTGCTCGCCGAGGACCACGACCGGCGGCCCGTCCCGGCCGGGCTCGGGGCGCTCATCGGGACCGCGCGGGCCGGATTGCTGGTGCTGCTCGGGACTCCCCTGAGTACGACCCAGCTGGTCGCCGTGACCGGGCAGGGGCTGGGGTCGGTGGGGCGGCATCTGCGGGTGCTGCTGGACGCGGGGCTGGTGGAGAGGCGGAGGGCCGGGCGATCGGTGCTGTACGTGCGGACGGCGGCCGGGGTGGTGCTCGTGGAGGCGTCGGGGGCCGGTACCGGTGACCGGGAGCCGGAACCGGGGCTCCCCTAGCCGGGTCCGACCGGCGAAGGCGCAGGCCGATACGCCCGACGATGACGGTGGATCCTTCGTGCTCGGTCACTCTCGGGGACTCGGTCCCAGTGGCCCGTCCCACTCGACCGGACCACTCCCGCTAGCATCTTGCTTGCAATAGTTAGCACTACGAGGCACCATCGTTGTATGGCATCACTCAACGTCGGCAATCTCGGCGAGTTCCTGCGGGAGCAGCGGCGCACGGCGCAGCTGAGCCTGCGGCAGCTCGCGGATGCCGCCGGGGTGTCCAACCCGTACCTCAGTCAGATCGAGCGCGGCTTGCGCAAGCCGAGCGCGGAGATCCTGCAGCAGCTCGCCAAGGCGCTGCGGATATCCGCCGAGACGCTGTACGTCCAGGCCGGGATTCTGGACGAACGGCATGGTCTGGACGGGGTCGAGGTGCAGACCGCGATACTCACCGACCCGGCGCTGAACGAGAGGCAGAAGCAGGTTCTGCTGCAGATCTACGAGTCCTTCCGCAAGGAGAACGGGCTCGGGAGCGGCGGCAAGGTCGCCGCTGCGAGCGGACCTGAGAACGGGCGCGGCACGGACTCCCTTGAGACAGAGGCCGACGGCGGCCCGCACGCCACCTGAGCAACCGACTTCGTTTCCAGGAGGAATAACGTCATGGCCATCAACACCGATGACCTCCGCAAGGCCCTGACCGACGCGACCCCGCTGTACGCCCTGGCCGGCACCGTCGACCTGGCCGCCGAGAAGCTCGGCGAGGTGCCGCAGTTCGTCGAGAAGATCCGGGTCGAGGCGCCCAAGCGCTTCGAGTCCGTCCGCGGCACCGACCCCAAGGACGTCCAGGCACTGGTCACCAAGCAGGCCAAGGACGCCAAGGAGAAGCTGACCGAGCTGCTGGGCTCGCTCGACGGCGACATCAAGAAGGTCCGTGACCAGGCGCAGGAGCTGGCGCTGCAGGGCGTGGGCCGCGCGGCCGAGGCCGTCGTCCGGACCCGTGAGGGCTACGAGGAGCTGGCCGAGCGCGGTCGCGGCGCGGTGGCGACCTGGCGCGGCGAGGCCGCCGACCAGGTCGAGGACCTCGCGGTGGCGATCGAGCCGGAGCCGAAGCAGGAGAGCAAGAGCGGCACGAGCCCGAAGCCCCAGGCGGCGAACGGCGCCAAGGCCGAGACCAAGGCCACCCCCTCGACGCAGCCCAAGCCGGCCGCGACGAAGAAGCCCGTCGCCCAGCGCAAGCCGGCGCCGACGCCGGCGAAGAAGAGCACCCCGCCGTCCGCCAAGTGACAGCGGAGGGCGCACCGGGCGAGGGTGCGTGAGCTCGCTCACCCTTTCGCCGGGGGTCCCGTTTCACGGGCCGGGCCGGGCACACTTCGGGTGCCCGGCCCGTTGTCCGGGTACGGTGGGGCCGCATGGGCGGCAGACGGCCGCCGCGGACCGAGACGACACGACTGGCGAACGGGCGGTGTAAGGCGTGCTGATTTACGGGTTCCAGAGCATTCTGAGCTGGGTGCAGCTCGCCCTGGGTGTCTATGCCGCCGTGATGCTGATCGATGCGGCCGTGCGCCGCGAGGACGCCTATCGCGCCGCGAGCAAGCAGACCAAGGGCATGTGGCTGATCTTCCTCACCCTCGCCACGGCGCTGCTGTTCATTCTCCCGATCATGTCGTTCCTGCCGGTCATCGGCGTGATCGCGGTGATCGTCTACACCGTCGACGTCCGCCCGGCGCTCCGGGAGGCCTCCGGCGGTGGCCGCGGTCCCCGACGCGGGGGTTCCAGCTCGGACGGGCCGTACGGGCCCTACAACGGCGGGCGCTGAGCGGGACGGGACGGCCTGGACCGGGCCAATCTCGGCCACCGGCCCTCACCGCCGCTCCAGCAGCGGCAGCGCTCCCCTCACCGCCCGCTTCAGCAGCGGTCGCCCTACCGCCGGTCCAGCAGCAGTACGGCCACGTCGTCCGTCAGCTCGCCGCCGTTCAGATCGCGCACTTCCCTGACCGAGGCGTCCAGCAGCTCCTCGCCCGTGAGGCCGGCGGCCATCTGCCGGCTGACCAGCTCGGTCATGCCTTCCTGGCCGAGGCGCTGATTCCCCTCGCCGATCCGGCCCTCGATCAGGCCGTCGGTGTACATCATCAGGCTCCACGAGCCGCCCAGTTCCACCTGCCGGCGCGGCCAGCGGGCCTGCGGCAGCAGGCCGAGCGCCGGGCCGCCGAATTCGTACGGCAGCAGCTGCGGGCTCTCGCCGGCCTGGGCCAGCAGCGGTGCCGGGTGGCCGGCCAGGCACAGACCGGCGCGGCGGCCGTCCGCGGAGATGTCGACGGTGCACAGCGTCGCGAAGATCTCGTCGTCCGCCCGCTCGTGCTCCAGCACCTTCTGCAGAGTGGCCAGCAGCTCGTCGCCGGAGAGCCCGGCGAAGGTCAGCGCGCGCCAGGCGATGCGCAATTCGACGCCGAGGGCCGCCTCGTCGGGGCCGTGGCCGCAGACGTCGCCGATCATCGCGTGGACGGTGCCGTCCGGGGTGCGGACGGTGTCGTAGAAGTCGCCGCCGAGCAGCGCGCGGCTGCGGCCGGGGCGGTAGCAGGCGGCGAACCGCAGGTTGGAGCCGTCGAGCAGGGGCGTCGGCAGCAGGCCGCGCTCCAGGCGGGCATTCTCCTGGGCGAGCATCCGCGACTCGGTGAGCTGGCGCTGCGCGAGGTCGGCGCGTTTGCGCTCGACGGCGTAGCGGACCGCGCGGCTGAGCACCGCGCCGTCCAGCTCGTCGCGGAAGAGGTAGTCCTGGGCGCCGACGCGTACGGCATCGGCGGCGCGCTGGGCGTCCGTCTCGTAGGTGAGGACGAGGACAGCGTGCGAGGTGGCCATCCGCAGGACGTCGCGCAGCATGCCCAGTTCGTCATCAGGGGTGTCGCCGTGGCCCGGACCGCGTTCCGTGCGGTCGCCGGGCTGCCGCGGCGGAAGGTCGAGCAGGATGCAGTGCACATCGTCGGTGAGCAGCCGCTCGGCCTCGGTGAGGTTGCGGGCGGTGCGCAGGCGCACCTTACGGCCCGCCCAGTCCCACATGTCGGGGACATGGCTATTGGGGTCCTCGCCGATGAGCAGCAGGGTCAGGCCCTGATGGACGGGGCCCTGGTCGGCCGAAACTCGCCGCTCGGCCGACTGCTGCTCGGGCTTCTGGAAGGCCTGCGATACCGAGTGGACCGGCTGCCGGTCCACGCCGGTGGCCGGGGCGCTCACGCCCTGGGCCGTCGCGTCCCCCGCGCCCGGCGCGCCGGCGACCCGCGCGGCATCCGCGCGGGCGTCGTCCACCGGTCCTGCCTGGTGCGGCAGCACGACCGTCCGCTGGTGCGGTACGGGTACGGGCATTGGTCTGCTTCCTTCCCTCCCCCCGAGGGGTGCGGCGGGGCGCCGACGGCGCGCCACCGTGCCCGGCTCCCACCGCTCGTCGGTCAATGAAGCGGCGGCACACACCGGGCACTGACAGGCGACCATAGCGTCAGTACGGAGTGGGATGGAATGCCCGACGGCAATCGGCCATCGTCATATGCCGCACCCGATAAGCCATTTGACCTGGGGAAGGCGGAATGCGGAATGACGAACATCACCCCGCTTGAGTGCATTCCGCTACGCGACGGCAACACTCAGATAGCAAACAATCCGGTCATTTATCGTGCGTGTGATCCGCGCCATGGCGTCAGCCGTCGCCGTCGGGGCGGACGACGCCGAGGATCGGCATCGAGCCGGCGCCGGTGATCGTGACCTGCCGGCCGGGCCGCGGCGCATGCACAATCGCGCCGTCGCCCAGATACATCCCGACATGACTGGCATCGGAGAAATAAATGATCAGATCGCCCGGCCGCATGTCCTTGAGCGCGACCCGGGGCAGCTGACGCCACTGCTCCTGCGAGGTCCGCGGAATGGTCCGGCCGCCGGCCTGCCACGCCCGCAGGGTCAGCCCGGAGCAGTCGAAGGTGTCCGGCCCTTCCGCACCCCACACATAATCCTTGCCGATCTGTGCGGTGGCGTACGAAATCGCCTTCTTTCCGACGGCCGATGCTTTGTTGCTGATGTCTTTCAGTACGCCCGAGTCCAGCCACTTCTGCTGCTGCTTGAAGGCCAGCTCGTCCTCCAGCTTCTTCAGCCGGTCCTTTTCCTTGGCGGCCAGCCGGGATTCCAGCTTCTTCGCCTCGTCGATCTTTTTCTTGATGTCCCGCTGGGCGCTTTCCTTCTTCTTGCGGTTCGCCTCCAGCTTCTCCCAGCGATCCGTGGCGGAATCCGAATAGTCCTCCAAGTCGCCCTTGAGGTGCGACAGTTGGCTGATCATTCGCTTGGCTGCCAGCTGCCCCTTGCGCGCCAGGGTGGCATTGTCCAGAAAGCCCTCCGGGTCGACGTTGAGCACCAGCTTCGCCTCTGCGGGCAGCCCGCCGCCGCGGTACTGGGCACTGGCCAGCGCGCCCGCCTGCCGTTTGAGGGCGGAGACCCGGCGCTGGGTCGTGTTGATACTGCGCGCCAGTTTGACGATCTCCTTCTGCTGGAGCTCGACCTGTTCCTTCGCGGCGTTGTAGGCGTCGGTGGCCTGCTCGGCCTTGCGGTAAAGGGCGTCGATCTTTTTGCGTACGCCGTCCAGGCGCCGGGCGTCGGCGTCCGCGGCCGCACCGGCGGCCCCTCCCGGGTCCGCTGACGGGTTCTTCCGGGCTTCGGCGTAGGCGGCCGTCGCCGTACTGCCGAGCAGCCCCATCGCGCACAGGACGACGGCGGTGCACGCCGCGAGACGCCCGCCCCGCACACCCCACACCCCCCGTCCGCCCCGTCCGTCCCTTATATCCCGAACGCCCTGCCGTGCCCCCTGGCTCCCCACCAGCCACCTCCGGTCGTTCCGCACCGATTCGCGTGTTCCTACAGGCGCGGATGCTGCCATACCGGCCGGTAATTCAACAGGGCGACGGGCCGTTTCGCACGAGCTGGCGAGCGCTTCTCCCCCGCACCCATCCGATGGCCGAGGTTCACCGTGCGTTCACTCTCCTCCTTCGGCCGCTTCACCTGATCTGCCTAATTTCAGCCGTACCGAGTGCGCGTCACGCCCACGGCGCAAGCGCGACACGGCTAGCTGGCATCGCATACCGCGTAGCCCTCATCACCCTCACCATTCGCACGCCGACAAAGCGGCGCGCCCCAGGAAGGAACTTTCGACAGTGAAGCTTCAGCGCAAGAACCGGGTTCGCGCCCTCGCCGTTGGCGCTCTCGCCGTCTCGGGTGCCCTGGCCCTGACGGCGTGCGGCTCCGACGACACCTCCGGTGCCGGCGGCGGTGCCGCCGCCAAGCCGTCGAACATCAAGTGCGACGGCAAGGGCAAGCTGCTCGCGTCCGGCTCGTCCGCGCAGAAGAACGCCATGGACGTCTGGGTGCAGAACTACTCGGGCGCCTGCAAGGGCACCGAGATCAACTACCAGCCGACGGGCTCCGGCGCGGGTGTCACCACCTTCCTGCAGGGCCAGACCGCCTTCGCGGGCTCCGACTCGCCCCTCAAGCCCGACGAGGTCGCGAAGTCGAAGCAGGTCTGCAAGGGCGGCCAGGCCATCGACCTGCCGATGGTCGGCGGCCCGATCGCGGTCGGCTACAACGTCCCCGGCGCGGACAACCTCGTGCTGGACGCCCCGACCCTGGCGAAGATCTTCGACGCGAAGATCACCAAGTGGAACGACGCCGCGATCAAGAAGCTGAACCCGGACGCGAAGCTCCCGGACCTCAAGATCCAGGCGTTCCACCGCTCCGACGACTCGGGCACCACCGACAACTTCACCAAGTACCTCAAGGGCGCGGCCCCCGGTGACTGGAAGCACGAGCCGGCGAAGAAGTGGGAAGGCACCGGCGGCCAGGCGGCCTCCGGCTCGGCCGGCGTCTCCTCGCAGGTCAAGCAGACCAGCGGCGCCATCTCCTACTTCGAGCTGTCGTACGCCACGGCCAGCAAGATCCCCACGGTCAAGCTGAACACCGGCGCCAAGACCCCGGTCGACGCCACCGTCGACAACGCCTCCAAGGCGATCTCCGAGGCCGAGCAGGTCGGCAAGGGCAACGACCTGGCCCTGAAGCTCAACTACACCACCAAGGCCGAGGGTGCCTACCCGATCACCCTGGTGACCAACGAGATCGCCTGCGACAAGGGCAACAAGCCCGAGACGCTGGCCGCCACCAAGTCCTTCCTGACCTACATCGCCAGCAAGGACGGCCAGAGCGCGCTCAAGCAGCTCGGCTACGCCCCGCTGCCCACCGAGATCGCCGACAAGGTCCGCAAGACCGTCGCGACGCTCTCCTGACCCACCGGGCGGCGGCCCGTAGACCGCCGTTTGGCCAAAGGGGCCCCTTCACCAGGGCCCCTTTCGGGCCGTCGCCCGTCCGGTGCACCGCCGCGCCAGGAGCCCTCACCTGCTCCGCAGACCGGAGAATCCATGAATTCAGTAACGTCGACAACCGCCACACCGCCTCCGCCAGGCAACGACGGCAGCTCCGCCGTCTCCGGCTCGGCGGTCCGCCCCGGTGACCGGATCTTCCTGGGGCTCTCCCGGGGCTCCGGTATCGCCCTCCTGGTGATCATGGCCGCCATCGCGGTCTTCCTCACCTACCGCTCCGTGATCGCCATCTCCGGCGACAAGGCCAACTTCTTCACCACGCTGGACTGGAACGCCAGCGGGCTGGACCCGAAGTTCGGCATCGCGGTCCTCGCCTTCGGCACCCTCGTCAGCTCGGTGGTCGCGATGGTCATCGCGGTCCCGGTCGCGGTCGGCATCGCGCTGTTCATCTCGCACTACGCCCCGCGCAAGCTGTCCTCGCCGCTCGGCTACGTCATCGATCTGCTCGCCGCGGTGCCCAGCATCATCTACGGCCTGTGGGGCGCACTCTTCCTCGTCCCGCACCTGAGCGGCCTCTACACCTGGCTGGACGACTACCTCGGCTGGACCGGCATCTTCTCGTACGGCGGCGGGGCGGCCCGTTCGCTGTTCACCGTCGGCATCCTGCTCGCGATCATGGTCCTGCCGATCGTGACCAGCGTCAGCCGCGAGGTGTTCCTGCAGGTCCCGAAGATGCACGAGGAGGCCGCGCTGGCGCTGGGCGCCACCCGCTGGGAAGTCATCCGGATGTCGGTGATCCCCTTCGGCCGCTCCGGAATCATCAGCGCCTCCATGCTGGGCCTGGGCCGTGCGCTGGGCGAGACGATGGCCGTGGCCACGGTCCTCTCGCCCAGCTTCCTCATCAACGCCAGCCTGCTGGACCCGGGCGGCGGCACCTTCGCCCAGAACATCGCCAGCAAGTTCAGCGAGGCCGATGAATTCGGCCAGGACGCCCTGATCGCCTCCGGCCTCGTCCTCTTCGTGATCACGCTGCTCGTCAACGGCGCGGCCCGCCTGATCATCGCCCGCCGCAAGGAGTACTCGGGAGCCGCCGCATGAGCATCACGACCGACCGCCCCGCGGTCTCGAACGGCGGCAGCCCGCTTCCGGTCTCCCTCAAGCAGGCCCGGCTGCCCCGCTGGACCCCGCCGGTTCTCGCGCTGGTCGCGGCCGGCGCGGGCTGCGGCATCGGGCTGGCCGCCGGCCTGGACAGCTTCATCCAGTGGGGCCTGATCGCCGCCCTGCTCTTCGTCTTCGGCACGTTCGCGCTGGCCGCGGGCGTCGAGGGCGCCCGGCAGGCCAAGGACCGGCTGTCCACCAGCCTGGTCTGGTTCGCCTTCCTGATCGCCGTCGTACCGCTGGCCTCCCTCCTGTGGGAGACCGTCGCCCGCGGCACCAAGGTCCTGAACGGCTACTTCCTGTCGCACTCGATGGGCACCACCCCGGACGCGCTGCCCGGCGGCGGTATCTACCACGCGATCATCGGCACCCTGGAGCAGGTCGGCCTGGCCACCCTGATCGCCGCGCCGATCGGTCTGCTCACCGCGATCTACCTCGTCGAATACGGGCGCGGCCGGCTCTCCCGGGCCGTCACCTTCTTCGTCGACGTCATGACCGGTATCCCGTCGATCGTGGCCGGACTGTTCATCCTCTCCGTGTGGATCCTGATCCTCGGCTTCGGCCCGTCCGGCTTCGCCGGTGCGATGGCCCTGGCGATCCTGATGATGCCGGTCGTCGTCCGCTCCACCGAGGAGATGCTCAAGCTCGTCCCGAACGAGCTGCGCGAGGCGTCCCTGGCCCTCGGCGTGCCCAAGTGGCGCACCATCCTCAAGGTCGTCCTGCCGACGTCGATCGGCGGCATCACCACCGGCGTGATGCTCTCCATCGCCCGTATCACCGGGGAGACGGCACCCGTGCTGCTCTTGGTGTGGGGCGCGAAGACGATCAACAACAACCCCTTCGAAGATGCCCAGCAGTCACTTCCGCTCTACGTTTTCCAGCAGTGGCAGCAGGGTTCCGAGGCCTCCTACGACCGCGCATGGGCCGCGGCACTGGTCCTCATCGCCTTCGTCATGATCCTCAACCTGGTGGCCCGCGGCATCGCCCGCTGGAAGGCCCCCAGGACCGGCCGCTGACCAAGCCGGCGACACGAAAGAAGCAGTGATTTCCATGGCCAAGCGAATCGACGTCAGCGGCCTCACCGCCTACTACGGCAGCCACAAGGCCATCGACGACATCTCGATGACGGTCGAGCCGCGCTCCGTGACGGCCTTCATCGGCCCGTCCGGCTGCGGCAAGTCGACCTTCCTGCGCACCCTGAACCGGATGCACGAGGTCACCCCCGGCGGCCGCGTCGAGGGCAAGGTGATGCTGGACGACGAGAACCTCTACGGCTCGGGCGTCGACCCGGTCGCCGTCCGCCGCACCGTCGGCATGGTCTTCCAGCGCCCCAACCCGTTCCCCACGATGTCGATCTTCGACAATGTCGCGGCCGGTCTGCGGCTGAACGGTTCGTACAAGAAGAGCGAGCTCAAGGACGTCGTCGAGAAGTCCCTCAAGGGCGCCAACCTCTGGAACGAGGTCAAGGACCGCCTGAACAAGCCCGGTTCCGGCCTCTCCGGCGGCCAGCAGCAGCGGCTGTGCATCGCCCGCGCGATAGCCGTCGAGCCGCAGGTGCTGCTGATGGACGAGCCGTGCTCGGCGCTCGACCCGATCTCCACCCTCGCCATCGAGGACCTGATCGGTGAGCTCAAGGAGCGCTTCACGATCGTCATCGTGACGCACAACATGCAGCAGGCCGCGCGCGTCTCGGACCGCACGGCCTTCTTCAACCTCGCCGCCGTCGGTCAGCCCGGCAAGCTGATCGAGATCGACGAGACCGAGCGGATCTTCTCCAACCCGTCGGTCCAGGCCACGGAGGACTACATCTCCGGCCGCTTCGGCTGAGCAGCGAGTGCGGCCCGGCCGCTCCGGCCGGGCCGCCCCCTCCACGTCCTGCGGTGCTGCATGGCGGTGCCACCGCACGACGAAGGGCCCGCCCCTCTTCCCGGGGGCGGGCCCATTCCTTTGCTCTGCGTGGGGCGGCGACGGCCGGTGGGCTGCGGCCCGCAAGCGGCCGGCTGCCGGCCCCGGCCCGTTCCGCGGCCCTCCCGGGGCAGCGAGCCGGTCCGTCAGGCGAACGCCAGGTGGATCAGCCAGTAAGCGAGCGCCGCGACCAGCGCCGCCGCCGGCATCGTGATGAACCAGCCCATCACGATGTTCTTGGCGACGCCCCAGCGCACCGCGCGCGGGCCCTTGGTCGAGCCGACGCCCATGATGGCGGAGGTGATGACGTGCGTCGTGGAGATCGGCGCCTGGAACATGAACGACGCGGTGTACATGACCGAGGCGGCCGTGGTCTCCGCGGCGAAGCCCTGCGGCGGGTCCAGCTCGATGATGCGGCGGCCCAGGGTGCGCATGATGCGCCAGCCACCCGCGTACGTACCCAGCGAGAGGGTGAGCGCACAGGCCAGCTTGACCCAGATCGGGATGGCGTCGTTCGCGTCCTCGACATCGGCGATGACCAGGGCCATCACCACGACGCCCATGGTCTTCTGCGCGTCCTGCAGACCGTGTCCGAGCGCCATACCGGCGGCCGAGACGGTCTGCGCTATGCGGAAGCCGCGCTTGGCCTTGTGCGGGTTGGACTTACGGAACAGCCAGAGGATGGCGACCATCACGAGGTAGCCGAGCACCAGGCCGATGACCGGCGAGATGAACATCGGCAGGACGACCTTCTCGATCACCCCGCCCCAGATGACCTTGGTGCCACCGGCGAGCGCCGCCCCGACCATGCCGCCGAACAGCGCGTGCGAGGACGAGGACGGCAGACCGAAGTACCAGGTGACGAGGTTCCAGACCACCGCGCCGAGCAGCGCGGCAAAGAGAATGCCCATCCCCTGGTTGCCCTGGGGAGTGGCGATCAGCCCTTCGCTGACCGTCTTGGCGACCCCGCTGCCGAGAAACGCACCGGCGAGGTTCATCACGGCGGCCATCGCCAGCGCCGCGCGCGGGGTCAGTGCCCGCGTCGAGACCGAGGTCGCGATGGCGTTCGCGGAGTCGTGGAAGCCGTTGGTGTACGTGAAACCGAGCGCGACCGCAATGGTCACGACGAGCGCGAAGGTGTCCATGGGCGGCGCTCAGGACTCCTTGACCGCGATGGTCTCGACCGTGTTGGCGACATGCTCGAACGCGTCCGCCGCCTCTTCCAGGATGTCCACGATCTGCTTGAGCTTCAGCACGTCCATGGCGTCGTACTTGCCGTTGAAGAGGTGCGCGAGCAGCTTGCGGTGGATCTGGTCGGCCTGGTTCTCCAGTCGGTTGACCTCGATCCAGTACTCGGTGAGGTTGGTCATGGTCCGCAGATGCGGCATGGCCTCGGCGGTCAGCTCGGCCGCCCGTGCCAGTACCTCGATCTGCTGGTCGACGCCCTTGGGCAGCTCCTCGACCTTGTAGAGGACGACCAGGTCGACCGCCTCTTCCATGAAGTCCATGATGTCGTCGAGCGACGAGGCGAGGTTGTAGATGTCCTCGCGGTCGAACGGCGTGATGAACGAGGAGTTCAGCTGGTGGAAGATCGCGTGGGTCGCGTCATCACCCGCGTGCTCCGCCGCCCGCATTCGCTCGGCGATCTCTGCACGAGCGGAGGCGTCCGCCCCGAGCAGTTCCATCAGGAGCTTGGAGCCCGTGACGATGTTGTCCGCGGAGGCGGCGAACATGTCGTAGAAGCTCGTCTCCCTGGGGGTCAGACGAAAGCGCACGTGAAATCCTCGGGGTGCATCGGATTCGGTCGAGTTGATGCTAGGCGCATCATCCAGCCACAGCTAACCGGCATTCCTTCAGTGTCGCCCATCGTGCAGCATGCTCTGCACGGGGTACCACAGGTGCCCGCAAAGTTCGGTACCATATACCCACCAGGGGTATATAGATCGCCTAGATACCACGGGAGACGGCCATGACGACCACGGACGCCGACACCAACGGCAGCGCCGCAGCCGCCGCGGCCTGCCACCCCCAGCAGCCGGGTACCGACCCCCGGGATACAGCTCAAACCGTGACCGATAACGCAGAGACTTCGGCGACATCCGGTACCCACGGCTACGCAAAGCAGAAGGACGCACACATCAAGCGACTGCGCCGGATCGAGGGGCAGATCCGCGGACTGCAGCGGATGCTCGAAGAGGATGTCTACTGCATCGACATACTCACCCAGGTCTCGGCGAGCACAAAGGGCCTGCAGTCCTTCGGCCTCCAGCTCCTGGAGGAGCATCTGCGGCACTGCGTCGCCGACGCCGCCGTCAAGGGACCCGAGGCCATCGACGCCAAGGTCCAGGAGGCCACCAAGGCCATCGAGCGGATGCTGCGCACCTGACCGGCCGGCCCGCCGGGCCCCGCGCTAGCCGGGAGAGCGCCTCGCGGCCCCGGGCCCCGAAGGCACCCGGTCCACACCGCAGCCGTCCTCCCCGTCGACCTCCAGCACCTCGTCGATGCGGTCCGGGCTGAGCCGGTCCTCGCTCGCGGCCGCGGCCGCGATCATCAACTCACCGGTCAGGTCGATCTCGACGAGGGCCACGTAGTCCTGGACCGTCGTAGGGCGGTGTCCGGCCACGTACAACACCTCCTCCTTCGAGCGCCTTCCCACGCCTCCGGTGGTTACCGTCAGCGTAAGGACGGGCGCACGCTCCGCGCATGGCACGGATGGACCATTTCCGCCATCCGGCAAGCGCCCCCGTCACGTGCCCGGCCGCCCCGCCCCGCCCTACGGTGGGGGCGAAGCGATCTTCCCCGCGTAGATGGTGCGCTCGTCCGGCAGCTGCACCGCGACCTTCGTCCCGAATTCTGACAGTTGTGTGGTCGATGTCACCGATGCCCCCTTCGGCGCACCGTTGGCGAAGTGGAACCACTGGCGCACTTTGCGCAGCCGCCCGTCCTCGTCCAGATACGCGTCGAACGGCACCGCGTCGGTGGTGAACCCCCGCTCCGCGGCGACCAGCGCGGGCCTCGTACGCGGCGACGCCGCCCTCGCGGCCGTCCCGATGTCCGTCGTCCCCCGGTAGTGCCGCACCGGGACGCCGTCCAGCCGTTCCTCGCCCCGGTAGGTCACCTCCCGTGCGCCGCGCAGCAGTTCCGCGGCGGCCAGCGGGTCGGTGGCGCCGCCGGTGACCAGATTCCCGTCGCTCAGCGAGGCGGTGTCCACCCGCACCCACTTGTCCGCGGGCACCCCCGCGCCGCGGTTCTTCATGTACAGCGCACCGGGCGCGAGGATCTCCGTGATCGGCTGACGACCGCCGCTGGGCCTGCCCGCCGGATCGGGGAGGATCACCCGCAGCCGTCCGGTGCTCGTGGCGAAGTCATAGCTGCCGGCGCCGCGGATGGCGACGCGGGTGCCGCCGCTCACCATCTCCATGGACGTACGGACCCTGGCGGAGCCGGCCCGCAGCAGGGCGGCGGCGCTGTTGCGGACCTCCGCGGCGGCAGCGGCCCGGGCGGACGGCTCCTGGTCGTCGGCCGCGGCACCGTCCGGAGAACATCCCGTCGTCAGCAGCCCGACCGCCAGACCCGTCCCGCACGCCACGGCCACGACGGCCGCGCCGCCGCCTCGCCTGTCCTGCACCACCATCGCGTACGAGCCCCCTCGGCCGCTGTCTTCGGGAACGGCCTGGGCCGGCCGGTCCGCTCGGGAGGGTCGGACGTTCCGCCACCGCCGCATCTGACGTTCCGTCGACCGATTCGTTCAACGACCGGCAAGGGGGCTCGTCACGCAAGGCCACCTGTGACGCGTAGCGTGACGGGGTGCCCGACCGAGCCCCCCATGCGACCTCCACCACCGAGAGCGGCGCCTTCTGCACAGCCCGCTGCTCCTGTGGCTGGCGGGGGCCGGCCCGCCGTGCCCGCTCTCAGGCGCGTACGGACGCGGAGCGCCATCTGGCCGACGCCGGGGCCGGACCGGAAACGGGCACCTCCCCCGAGCCTCCCCTGGGATGAGCAAGTCCGTTCCGGGAACCCCCCACGCCCGTACGGCATCTGGCTAGTGAGGGAAGCAAAAGCACCGTGCCGGTAACGGACTTCACGGACGGCACCGGACAGTGCGGAGCATTACCGGGCACCGCGGAACGTGCGGGCAGCGCGCCGTACCCGCCCGGTGCTGCGTTCCCGGCACGTGCCCCGCGGCCGGCGGCCGGGCCATCGGCGGCGGGGCAGGACCGTACGAACATCGAGGGGGATTCCCAGTGAAGCGGCGCACACTCCTGCAGGCGGGCGGCGGACTGGCGGCAGCGACCTCGGTCGCCTGGGCCACCGGCTGCGACAACAAGACCGGCAAGGCGGGTGCGGCGTCCTCCACATCCGCCACCGGGGCCGCGAGCGGCACCGGCACGGCACAGACCAACGCGGCCTCGGCCCCCGCGGGCGCCGCCCGGGGCCGCGCCTCACAGTCCTCCTGGACCGCGCTGGGCAAGAGCCTGGACGGCAAGCTGGTCCGGGCCTCCGACGCCGCCTACGCGACCGCCCGCCGCCTCTACAACACCCGCTACGACACGCTGAAGCCGTCGGCCATCGCGTATGTCCAGCACCCGTCGGACATCGCCGAATGCCTCGCCTTCGCCCGGCGTTACGACACCCCGGTCGCCATCCGCAGCGGCGGCCACTCCTACGCCGGCTGGTCCAGCGGCAACGGCAAGCTCATCGTCGACGTCTCCGCCCTCTCCAAGGTCGGCGCACCGTCCGGCGGCACCACCCGCATCGGCGCCGGGGCCAAGCTCATCGACGTCTACGAGGGCCTGGCGCCGCACGGCGTGACGATACCCGGGGGCTCCTGCCCCACCGTCGGCATATCGGGTCTCACCCTCGGCGGCGGCCATGGCGTGGTCTCCCGTGCGTACGGGCTGACCTGCGACAGCCTCGTCGGTGCCACCCTGGTCACGGCCGACGGCAAGACCGTCGACTGCGACAAGAGCCGGCATTCCGACCTGTTCTGGGCGCTGCGCGGCGCCGGCAACGGCAACTTCGGCGTGGTGACCGAACTCCGCTTCCGTACGCATCCGGCGCCGCGCGCGGTGATGGCGTACATGACCTGGCCGTGGTCCAAGGCGGCGAAGGTCGTGGCGTCCTGGCAGAAGTGGGGGCCGGCGCAGGCCGACGAGATATGGTCCGCCTGCCATCTCGACGCACGCCCCGGCAACACCCCGTCCGTCTCCGTCGCGGCCTTCTCGCTGGGCAGCTACCGCGAGCTGCAGAACGCCGTCGACAAGCTCGCCGACCAGCCGGGCGGCCCCGGCCCGGCCACCACCGTCCACCTCACGCCGACCGGCTACCTGGACGCGATGGAGTCCTACGCGGGCTGCTCCTCCAAGTCCACCGCGCAGTGCCATATGCCGGGTTCGCTGCCCGGCCACACCGGCGCCGGCCAACTGGGCCGCGAGACCTACGCCGCCCGCTCGCACTTCTTCGACCGCTCGCTGTCCACGACCGGTATCCGCACCCTGATGGACCAGATCGAGCGCGGCGGCCGCCAGGGCGTCAACGGGAATGTGGCGCTGACGGCGCTGGGCGGCGCGATCAACCGCGTCGGGCGCACCGACACCGCCTTCGTCCACCGCGGCTCGCGGTTCCTGGCCCAGTACTTGACGTCGTGGTCGGCGAACGGCTCATCCGGCACGCGCACAGCGTGGCTGAATTCGTTCCATGACGCGATGCGCCGCCACTCCTCGGGCGCCGCGTACCAGAACTACACCGACCCGGGCCTCAGCGACTGGAAGTCCGCCTACTACGGCGCCGCCGCCACCCGCCTCGCCCAGGTCAAGCGGACCTACGACCCGCAGCGGCTGTTCAGCACCTTCCCACAGGCGCTCTGACCCCGCCCGGCACCCCGGCGGACACACGGACGGCCCGGCCCCACGAGGGGGTCCGGGCCGTCCGTATCCGCCAGGTCGTCCTCCCGGAGGCCGTCAGACCGGTTCGCCCCACCGGTCTGACCGCCCCTCAGGCCGCCAGATCCTTGTCCCGCTCCTTGTGTCCCCGCGGCATCGCCGATCCGGTGGCCACCACCCGGCCGCCCTCGGCGTCCTGCCCCGTGAAGCCGCCCGCGCCCCGCGCCCGCACCAGCCACGCCAGCTTCGACCGGCCGATCGCGGTCGTCAGCGGCACCAGCAGCGCCTGCGCGAGCGGCGCGAGCAGCAGCGCGACGGCCGTGCCCAGCGCGAACCCGCCGATCACATCGGTCGGGTAGTGCACGCCCATGTAGACGCGGCAGAAGCCCTCAGCGAGCGCCAGCGCGATCCCGATCAGGCCGTACTTCCGGTGGGCGAGGAAGAGGCCGACACCGACCGCCATGGTGAGCGTCGCGTGATCGCTCACGAACGAGAAGTCGCTCTTGCCGGGGATCAGCACTTCCAGCCCGGCA
Source organism: Streptomyces sp. NPDC048434 (assembly GCF_043200375.1). Taxonomy (NCBI): domain Bacteria; kingdom Bacillati; phylum Actinomycetota; class Actinomycetes; order Kitasatosporales; family Streptomycetaceae; genus Streptomyces; species Streptomyces sp. NPDC048434. The sequence continues at coordinate 178,472 of NZ_JBICXQ010000018.1, forward strand.
TGGTCCTTGAACGGCCGCGGCCGTTCGACGAACGCCCGGATGGGGATATTGGCCAGCAGCGCGATGCCCGCGGCCAGCGGCGCCCAGACCAGGCCCGCGACGACGGACGGCGCGCCCGGCTTACGGCGCGCGAACCACCAGGCGATCACACACAGCAGCGCGAGGCCGGCGATGATGCCGTACTCGCCGATGTACTCCATGGCCTTGTTGACCCAGTGGGGGGCGTCCTTCGCGAGGCCGTTGATGCCGTCGAGCACGTCGACGTCGGGGTTCGGCCCCTCGAGTGCGAGTCCAGCCATCTGCCGCGGCCCCTTATCTTTCGCGCGCGCGAGCGCCGTCGTGTGCTGCCTGCCCCCGTGGTCGTCGAGCGTGTGCTGCGTCGAGCTCTGCTACGTCCCCACGCCAAGGAAACGCGATGTACACCCCTGCCGTTCCACTCTCCACCGGAAGATCACCAGGACGTTATCGAAGCTTGACCCATCGCTGCAGTTCAGGGCCCTATGTTCACGCAGCGTTCGTACCGGGCAGCGCTTTTGCGCCATCCGATGTGACGCGGGTGGCACCGATGTAGTCCGGCGAATCGATCTTGTCGAACCGGATCACGGCCCCGGTGTACGGCGCGTTGATCATGTACCCGCCCCCCACATAGATCCCCACATGGTGGATCGACCGCGGGTCCTTCAGGTCGTAGGCGAAGAACACCAGGTCACCCGGGAGCAGCTCATCCCGCTTCGGATGCGCCCCGGCGTTCCACTGGTCGTTCGCCACCCGCGGCAGCTCGATGCCCACGGAGTGGTACGCCGCCTGGGTCAGCCCCGAACAGTCGAACCGCCCGCCCTGCGACGCCGTTCCCGTACCACCCCACAGATAGCGCGAGCCGAGCTTCTCCTGCGCGAAGTAGATGGCCCCCGCGGCCTGCCTCGACGGCGCCACCGGCCCGGCCGGCGCCTCGAAGCTCTTCGCGAGCGTCGTGATCGTCTTCACGTAGTTGCGTGTCTCGCGGTACGGCGGCACCCCGTTGTACTGGATCACGCGGTACGCCCCCGCGTTGTACGCGGCGAGCATGTTGTGCGTGGCGTTGCCCGGCGCGCCCTTCACATAGCCGGCCAGCTCGCAGTCGTACGAGGCCGCCGACGCGATCGCGTCGTGCGGGTCCCACACGTCCTTCTTGCCGTCGCCGTTCCCGTCGACGCCGTGGGTCTGCCACGTCCCCGGGATGAACTGCGCCATGCCCTGCGCGGCCGCCGGGCTCTGCGCCCGCGGGTTCCACCCGCTCTCCTGATAGAGCTGCGCCGCCAGCAGCGAGGGGCTTATCGCCGGGCAGAGCGTCCCCCACTTCTGCACCAGCTGCTGGTACTCGGCCGGCACCGACCCCTTCGCCAGCCCCAGCGCCCGCCCACCGGCCCCGGCCAGCCCGGCCGCCACCGTGTACGTACCGATCACAAGCAGCCCGAGCAGGCAGAGCACCAGCCCCACCCCGAGCCCACCGGCCACCCAGAATTTCCGCACGCCCCAACCCTCCCCCATTCAGCCCCGGTTCACTGCCTTTTTCCGGTCGCTCCCCGCGCGTTGTGTCGCCCCCGGCGCGGCACGGCGGCGCATGGCAGGGCGCAGGGGGCGCTCCGGCCCGGGGTGCGATTCCGCTCACGGCGGCGCCCGGAACACCGCCGGATGGGCGACACTGCACAAGAGCCCCGAGACGGAACGAGAGCCGTGGACCCGAACAATCAGAAGCAGATGAGCCGGCACCTGTGGTGGCGCGTCGGGTATTTCCTGTTCGCCATCCACCTGGTGGCGCTCGTCATGATCTTCGCCATGTCGCACGCCCCGAAGTAGCCGCGCACGGGCCACGGCCGCCACCCGAACGGCCCCCGGCCGTCACGGCGCGCCGGACCGGCCACCAGTGCTTCCGATGATCATTGCTCAGGGTTGACCCCCGTGATACACACAGTGAGACCAGTCGGTTCAATGGACGGCGTGCGCCCACACATACACGCCACTCCCACGGGATCCGTCGAAGAAAGCCGCCAAGTCGACAGCTGACGGCCCGTTCGTCAGCGAAGATAGAGACTGACCTGTGCCGCGTCGGCACGGGCACACAACTACCCATCAAGGGGCGGTGAGTTCACACATGTTCATTGCGGCCGAAAAAGGCGACATCACCACCATCATCGGCGGAATCGCCCCGGACTGGGGGCCGTTCGGAACCCTGGGCAACGAAGCCCGCGTGATGATCGAAGTGGTCATGGCAGTGGCGATCCTGCTGTGCCTCGGCATCGCGATCTGGGGCGCCGCCAAACAGCGCATCGGCGCCACCGCGCTGCGCGACACCTTCAGCGCCGAACAGGGCAAGGGCCTGATCGTGGCCGGCCTGACCGGCGTCTTCATCATCGGCTCCCTGGGGACGCTGTTCACGATCGTCTACGGCATGGCGGTCTAGCGCGGCCACGCCTCAGGGCGTGCCGCGGCCGCCCGCATGGTGCACACCCCGGCCCGCGCCCGTCCCCGGGCCGCTCCCCATGCGCCCCCGCCCGCCATCTCTCCGCCGTCCCGTGCCCCCACTCGCTCCCACCGGCCCCACCTCCCCTGCCGAGGCCACATGCTGACGCCGCCTCACGTCCGGCCCGACGGACCCGCCCCCGCACCCTCGCCACCCCCGCCACCAGCGGACCGATTGGGCCGGCCGCTGCGCGGGGACAGGTGGATCCGGAGACAAGAAGGCGCAAGCAGGCGACGGCAACCGCGGAGCGGGGCGATGAGCACATATGACCCAGAGTCCCCCATTCGCCCCTGCCGTACCGCATCTGAGGACCCGTCACGGTGAGATGTACTCGTACCGCTGCACCCGAGCCGCCGCCCGCGCGGCTACGGTCATATGAGGGCGGCACAACTAGGGCACGCATGGCGACGGCGGCAGAGGGGGCACAGGCGCGATGAGTCTCAGTGACGACGGCGGCTACGGAGGCGACGGCCACCGCGGTTCCGAGACGGGCCAGACACGGACCAGACTTCCCGACAACGACGGTGACATCTACGGCTCGGGACGGCGGCCTCGCGCGGGCATGTCCAGCCGCAACCTCGTCACCATCGTCGGCGTGATCGTCCTGCTGCTCGCGGCCATCGCCTTCGCCAACCGCGGCGGCAGCGGCAACAGCGAGACGTCGCCCCAGGACTCCCCCAAGGACGCCGGCCACGCCCAGCCCACCGCCCCCACCGGCACCAAGCCGGCCACCGGCAAGACCGGGGGGATCGCGTCGGGCTTCGCCAAGACGGAACAGGGGGCGCAGTCGGCGGCGGCGAATTATGCGGTGGCATTGACCAGTGACGGTATGTACCAGGCCGCCGGCCGGCACGAGATCGCCAAAGCTGTCTATGCACCATCCGTGGCAGCGGCGCGCAAGAACGACCTCGACAAGGTGTACTCCGACCATGCCTTCCTCGGCCGGATCGGACTCAAGCCGGACGGCTCCGCGCCCAAGGGCATGACCTTCGTTTCGCGCGCCAACCCGGTCGGCACGAAGACCGAAGCGTTCAAGGGTGACACCGCCAAGATCTCGGTCTGGTACTCCGCTCTCTTCGGCCTCGCAGGAACAGATTCCAAGAACCCCGTCACGGAGAGCTGGTACACGAACACCTTCGACCTCCAGTGGGCGGACGGGGACTGGAAGGTCACGAACTTCACGCAGAAGGACGGTCCCGCTCCGATCGGGAGGGACCAAGCTGCCGCGTCGGCAGAGGACATGACCCACGCCGTGCAAGGGTTCGGAGGGTTCACCTATGCCCGCTAAAAGTCGCCGCACCCTCTCGCTCGCCGCATTGGTGACGGTTGTCCAGACAACCGCTGTGCTCCTGGCCTCGCGTGCCTTCGCGGCGCCGAGCCCCACCCCGAGCAACGACCCCTGTGACCTCGTCCGTGGCCCCGCAAAGGACTACTGCCAATCCGGTGACAAAGCCGGCTCCGGCACCCCCAAGCCCCCCGGCGGCCTCACCGACAACAACCCCCTGGACCCCCTCGACTCCCTCGCCAAGGGCTGTGCCAAAGCCGCCGCCTGGATCGTCACCAAGCTCTCCGACGCCGTGAAGGCCACCTCCCAGGTGGACTTCACCAACGCCGCCTTCCTCCGGCAGTACGCCGTCGTCTTCGCCGCCTCGACGATCCTCACCCTCGTCCTGTGGCTGCTGGCCGTCGCCAAGCGCGCGGTGCGCGGGGTACGGCTCACCGAGGCGATCAGCGAGGCGGTCGGCTTCCTCTGGCTCACCGTCCTCGCCTCCGCCTTCACCCCGCTCATCCTCTACACGATCGTCTCGGCGACCGACGGGGTCACCGAGATCATCGCGAAGGGGACCGGAGCACAGACCGACACCTTCTTCGGGGCGTTCTCGCAGGCGCTCACGAAGGGCACGGACATCGGCGGCGGCCCGATCATGCTGATCGTGGTGTCGCTGGTCTCGGTGCTCGCCGCCGGTGTGCTGTGGCTGGAGCTGGTGATCCGGGCCGCGCTGCTGTACGTCGGGGCGCTGCTCGGCACGGTCGTCTACGCCGGGCTGGTCGACAAGAACATGTGGGGGCATGTGCGCCGCTGGGCGGGCATCATGATCGCGGTGATCATGGTGAAGCCGGTCATCGTGATCGTGCTCGGCATCGCCGGTGCGCTCTCCCACGACAAGGGCCCGAACGCCTTCTCCGCGGTCGTCTCCGGCCTCGCGATCATCGTCCTCGCCATCTTCGCCAGTGCGGTGATCTACCGCTTCGTCCCCGGCTTCGGCGACGAGATGGTCTCGGCCCGTACGAACAAGGGCCGGGCCACCGACGGCAGCCAGGCCGCCGCGATGATCTCCTCGCCGGCCGCGCTGGTGTCCCAGGGCATCAAGACCCACAGCTCCCGCAGGTCCGGCGGGGACGGCGGCGGGCAGGCCCAGGGCGCACAGGGCGGCCAGTCCCGGCCGGCCGACGCGGTGGCCGGCGGTGTCGCCGCGCACAGCTCCCGCACCGGCGGCGGCCGGTCCTCGGCACCCGCCACCCCCGCCCCCCGTACGAACCCCGGCCCGAGCACCAGTTCCCGCTCCGGCAAGACAGCAGGAGGTGAGGGGCGTTGAGCACGCAGTCCCACCCGATCGCGCCACGTCGCACCTATCTCATCGGCCGCGCCCGGCCCAACGCGATCGTCGGCAAGAACCGCGAGACCGGTGAGATCGCGCTGATCATCGCGGGGGCGTTCCTCGGCATGATGTGCGGGCTGCTGGTACCGATGCTGCCGCTGCGGATCGTGTCCCTCACCGGCTTCCCGATGCTGGCGCTCGCCGTCGTCTATGTGCCGTACAAGGGCCGTACGTTCTACAAGTGGTTCGAGATCCGGCGCAGCTTCCGCCGTTCGGTCCGCCGCGGCGCCGGCTACCGCTCCGGCAACGCCGAGGCGGGCATCCGGCTGGACGGCCGGGAGGTCGAGATCGGCCCGCCGCCCGGCATCGGCCGGATCAACTGGCTCGCCGCCCCGTTCGGCCCGGACGAGATCGCGGTGCTGCTGCACGCCGACCGCAAGACGGTGACGGCCGCCATCGAGATCGAGGGGCCGGGCGTCGGCCTGCGCGACAGCGAGGACCAGGAGGCGCTGGTCGACCGCTTCGGGACGCTGCTCAAGCATGTGGCCAACGGCGACGGCTTCGTGACCCGACTGCAGATGCTGGCCCGCACGCTGCCCGCCGACCCGGACGCGCACGCCAAGGACGTCGCCCAGCGCGGCGACCGCTCCTCCCCGGCTTGGCTGCAGGACTCCTACGACCAGCTGCAGTCGATGGTCTCCACCTCCTCCGAGCAGCACCGCGCCTACCTCGTCGCCTGTATGCACTACACCCGCGAGCTGGCCGCCGAGGCGCACACCATGGCGCGCGCCGCCCGGATGCACCAGGGCGGGCTGCTGCGCAAGAAGCTGGACCGCGACGCCGGCCTCGCGGTCGTCATGGCCCGTGAGCTGACCGACATCTGCGCCCGGCTCGCCGAGGCCGACATCCGCGTACGCCAGCCGCTGGGCCAGGCCCGCCTCGCCTCCCTCGTGCACTCCATGTACGACCCGGACCACCCCATCGACCACATCCAGGCGATGGGCAAGCGCAACGCCTGGCCGGCCGAGCTGGATGCGATGGAGCCGACTTACCTGCAGGCCAAGACGCGTGAGTCGACGACCCGCGCGCCCTGGTGCCATGCCACCGCCTGGGTCAAGGAGTGGCCGCTGACCCCGGTGGGCGTCAACTTCCTCGCGCCCCTCCTGGTGCACACCCCGGACGTGATCCGTACGGTCGCGGTCTGCATGGACCTGGAGCCCACCGAGATCGCCATCGAGCGGATGCTCACGGAGAAGACGAACGACGACGCCGAGGCCAGCCGGGCGGCGAAGATGAACCGGGTCGTCGACCCGCGGGATGTCGCCCACCACGGCCGCGTCGACCAGCGAGGCGAGGACCTGGCGTCCGGCGCCGCCGGCGTCAACCTCGTCGGCTACCTCACGGTCTCCTCCCGCTCGCCCGAGGCCCTCGCACGCGACAAGCGGACCATCCGCGCCTCGGCCGGCAAGTCCTACCTCAAGCTGGAGTGGTGCGACCGCGAGCACCACCGGGCGTTCGTCAACACCCTGCCGTTCGCGACCGGAATCCGCCGCTAAAGCCGCTGGGAGGCGCGTACGTCATGGCCATGATCGATCCGCTCGGAGCGCTCACCGACGCGTTCACCAGCTTCCTGTTCGGGAAGGTGGAGACGACCCGGCTGCCCGTACGCACCTCCACCGGCCAGGCCCAGGCCGTCTATCTGCCCACCGCGGCCCCCGGCCTCGGCGACTCCGGCGTGATCATCGGCCGTGAGGTCTACAGCGGCAAGGGCTATATCTACGACCCCTTCCAGCTCTACGGCCAGCAGCTGCCGGCCCCTCACTGGCTGGTCCTCGGCGAGTCCGGCAACGGCAAGTCGGCGCTGGAGAAGACCTATGTGCTGCGGCAGTTGAGGTTCCGTGACCGTCAGGTCGTGGTGCTGGACGCTCAGGGCGAGGACGGCGTCGGCGAGTGGAACCTCATCGCCGAGGAGCTGGGGATAACTCCCATCCGGCTGGACCCGACCTCCGCCCTCAACGGCGGCATCCGCCTCAACCCCCTCGATCCGTCGATCACCAGCACCGGCCAGCTGGCCCTGCTGCGGACGATCATCGAGGTCGCGATGGGCCACGGCCTGGACGAACGCTCCGGCTTCGCCCTCAAGGTCGCGCATGCGTATGTGAACGACACCATCACCGACCGCCAGCCCGTCCTGACCGACATCGTCGAGCAGCTGCGGCACCCGGAAGCGGAGTCGGCGGAGGCCATGAATGTCGACATAGACGACGTCCGGGCCTGGGGTCTGGACGTGGCGCTGGTCCTCGACCGGCTCGTCGACGGTGACCTGCGCGGCATGTTCGACGGCCCGACGTCGGCGGGCATCGACCTCGACGCACCGCTGATCGTCTTCGACCTCTCGCACATCGACCGCAACTCCATCGCGATGCCGATCCTGATGGCGATCGTCGGCGTCTGGCTGGAACACACCTGGATCCGGCCCGACCGCAAGAAGCGCATCTTCCTGGTCGAAGAGGCCTGGCACATCATCAACTCCCCCTTCGTCGCCCAGCTCTTCCAGCGGCTGCTGAAGTTCGGCCGCCGGCTCGGCCTGTCGTTCGTGGCCGTCGTCCACCACCTCAGCGATGTGGTCGACGGCGCCGCCGCACGGGAGGCCGCGGCGATCCTCAAGATGGCCTCGACCCGCACCGTCTACGCCCAGAAAGCCGACGAGGCCCGCGCCACGGGGCGGGTCCTCGGCCTGCCACGCTGGGCCGTCGAGATCATCCCGACCCTCACCCCCGGCATCGCGGTCTGGGACGTCAACGGCAATGTCCAGGTCGTCAAACACCTCATCACCGAGTCCGAACGCCCGCTGGTCTACACCGACCGGGCGATGACCGAGGCGTCGGCGGTGAGCGAGGCATCGGCCGTGCCGACGGACGAGGCGCGCGCCCTCCAGGCGGCGGCGGACGCCGAGGCCGAGGCACGCGCCGAGGCCATGGCGATGGAGCGGCAGTGGAGAGACGAGTCGAGCGAGACGGTGGCGTGACGCGCGGATACGACGACGAACGAGGCGGCCGCGGCTATCGCGACGCGCCCGGCGGCCGGGGGCGCGGCATCCCCGACTCCCTGCTGGTCGGGCTGCTCGCCTTCCTGCTGGGCCTGACCGTTCTGGTGTGGACCGCGACCGGCCTGGCCGGCCTGTTCACCCACGGCGCCTGGCCCGACGGGGTCACCTACCCCGGCACCCCGATGGCGCTGCGTCATCTGGTCTCCGCGCCGCACGACATGGCCGCCGCCTGGCCCGACACCCCCAAGGCCCAGCTCTCCGGGTACGGCCTGTTCTGGGGCATCCTCATCGGCGAGCTGATGGTGCTGCTGGTCCTGACGATCTTCACGCTGGGGACGGTCACCCGCTATCGCGCCGTACGGGCGACACGGCGGACGAAGGCCAGGGAGGCCCGGGAGGCGGCACTCGACGCGCGGCAGGCCGCGGAGGCACGGGAAGCCCGGGAAGCGGTCCGGGAGACGGCCCACACGGCCCACGAGCGCCCGGCGCACAGCGAGGACGCACCGGCCCGACCGGCCGTGCCCGCCACCCCGTCCCCGCCCCTCGAAACCATGGCAGCGGCCACCGGCCCGGTCCCCGAGCAGCGCACCGCTCCCCCGTCCGCTCCGACGCTCCCGGGTACCGACACGACCGACACCCGCACCGAACCCGCCCTCCCCCGCATCCAGTTCTCCACCGACCGCGCCGTCACCCTCGCGGCGTCCCTCACCACCGCGGCCGCCGCCCCGGGCCCCCTGATCGTCGCCACGACCGACCCCGTCCTCTGGTCCGACACCAAGGACGCCCGCGCCAAGCTCGGCCCGCTGCTGACCTACGACCCCACGCACCTCCTCGACACCCCGGCCCGGCTGCGCTGGTCACCGACCTCCGGCTGTACGGACCTGGCCACCGCCACCGCCCGTGCCACCGCCCTGCTGGCCCCCGTACGCCCGTCCGGGGCGCTGGACTCGGCCGTCGCGGACGCCGCCCAGACCCTGCTGCGCTGCTGGCTGCACGCCGCCGCGGTGGACGGCCGCCCGTTCCGCCAGCTGCACCGCTGGGCCCATACCGCCGGCGCAGCCCAGGAACCCGTACGCATCCTGCGCACCAGCGCCAAGTCCTCCGCCGGCCAGGCCGGCGAGCTGGAGTCGGTGCTGACCGCACACCCCGAACGCCGGGAAGCGGCACAGCAGTTGATCGGCCGTGCGCTGGCCGCCCTCTCCTCAATCCATATCCGGGATGCCTGCAATCCACTTCGAACGGATTCGGTCATCCTCGAATCATTTATCGCCGAGGGGGGAACGCTTTACGTGGTAGGCGAGCCCATCGAGGATCCGCGTACCGACCCGGGTGCGATGCCCTTGCTCACCGCACTCCTCTCGAGCGTGGTCGAGCACGGCCGCCGCATGGCCGAACGGTCATCTGACGGTCGGCTCGACCCACCACTCACCCTCGTCCTGGACGACATCGCGGCCCTCGCTCCGCTGCCCGCCCTCCCCGGTCTCCTCGAAACGGGCCGCAGCCGCGGACTGCTGACCCTGGCGACCATGCGCTCCCGGGAACAGGCCCGCGCCCGCTGGCCGCATCACTCCCTGCCGGCCTGACGCCCCGCCCAAGGCCTTGCGCCGGATCCGGCCCGTACCCGACGAGGCGGACGTGTCCGCAGCGCACCAGAGCCGGGCGGCACCCTTCCGCGCCCGGACGTCAGTCCCGCAGCAACTGCACGGCACACCACGCCAGTTGCGCATCCATCGCGGCCGACCGGCTACCGGCGATACCCGACCGCAGCAAGGCCGCCCCTTCCATCAGCGCGACAAAGGTCTCCGCCCGGGCCCGGCAGAACTCACCCGGCCAGTCCGGCCGCCCCTGCCGGACGAACGCCTCCACATGCGCGACGTACTTCCGGTAGGACTCCCGGACCACCGCGGCGATGTCCTCGTCCCGCGCCGCCAGCGCCCAGACCTCGACATAGAGCCGCACCAGCTGCGGATCCTCCTGCTCGGCGAGGAGCACCGCCACCACCTCGTCGGGGTCCGTCGGCCCCTCCGGGCTCTCCAGGGCCGATAGGTCGTCACGCACCGTCCGCAGCCCCGTCGTCTCGGCCAGCCGCTCCAGAGAACGGTCCAGCGCCCGCTCCAGCACCGCCCTGATCAAATCGGCCCGAGCCGGGAAGTAGTGCTGCAGATGCCCGACCCGCACCCCCGCCTCACCGGCAATGGCCCGCAGCGAGGCATCCGCCCCCTTGGCCACCAGTACTGCCTCGGCCGCATCGAGCAGACTCGTACGCCGCACACTCCCCTGCCGCGTCAACGCCGAAGCCTTCCCCCCCCCACCCGGGCCCTGCTCCTCCATCCCTCTCCTCTCCTCCCTCTCCTCCCTCATGACACCTCGACCTTCACGCCCGCCTTCTCCAGAGCGGGGATGACGTCCTGCGGCGCCGGCGTCATCTCGGGAAAGGCCACCCGACGAGGCGCCGCGGCACCATCCGCCCCCCTCACCCGGCGCAGCCCCAACAGCCCGCCCAGCGCCGCCAGATGGGCCTGCCCGGCCGGATCGGCGACCGTCGCGGTACGCCGCTCACCGCTCCGCCCGCGCACCTCGATCCGCAGCAGCGCGCTCCCGCCCTCACCCGGCGCATACAGCAACGAGCGCCGCACCGACTCGAACCGGTCACCACGCCCCCATCGAAAGAACCCGGTCCGCTTGAGCGCCGGCAGCGCGGACGTCGAGGAGTTGGCGCTGAAGCCGAGCCGCGTCACGGACGTGTCCACCCCGAGCGCCAGCGGCAGTGTGAACTGCTCCGGCGTATCGATCCGCGCCACCTTGGTCCGGTGCCCGCCCACTACGGCGTACCCCGCACCACTGAGCGGCATGATCATCCACCGCCGCCCGCCCTCGGTCACCTCCTAATCGAGACCGAGCCGGTCCATGAACTCCACCGAGTCGGCCCCCGCCCGGTCCTTGAGGTCATAGCGAATCGCGATCTCCACCGACGAGGCCCCGCCGAGCTCCCCCGCCAGCGCCGCGGAGACCAGCCCGCCCATCCAGCCGGACGACAGCAGCACCGGAGCCCTGGGCCTCTCCACGGCCGCCACCGCGACGGCCCGCTGGAGCCGCGCCGTCCACCGCGTGAGGTCCACATACAGCACACCACCCCGGATCGCCGCCAACAACACCCGGTCCTCGGGGTCGTTCACCGCGCTGATCACGGCCCGCACCTTCGCCGAGAAGGGCTCCGGATCACTCAGGTTCCACCGTCGCACCTCCGCCCCGACCTCATCGGCGAGCGCACGACCGCGCTCCGGGGTACGCCCGGTCAGCACCAGCGGCCAGCAAGGCGCCGCAAGCCGGGCCAACTCTCCCCCGAAGGTGCCGTATCCGCCCACCACAAGCACCGGGCCTGTCGTCTAACTGAATGTCATCGTCCACGACCCCGAGATAAGGTCGCGTGACCTAGATTCACAACAGCACCGAAGCCCCGGCCCCACCACGGCGCCGGCCGGCCGCTCGCTACCCCCTGGTCAGCACCATCTCCCCCTCCGTGGCGGCGGCATTCTTCGGATCGGCGATGGTCCGCCCCGTGGTCACGAACCCCAGAGATCGGTACAACCCCGCGGCCCGCGCATTCTCCTCATGCACCCACAGCCGTACGCGCTCCACGACCGGGTCCACGAGGTCCCACGACCACCCGATCGCCGCCGCGAACAACTCCCGTGCCAGCCCCGTCCCCCGGTGCTCGGGCCGCACATACACCCCCACCATGTGCGTCTGCGGCACCTCCTTGTCCCGCTCGACAAGGACCACCACCATGCCGCCCCAACTGCCGTCCTCCGCCTCCCCGACGAACGTCAGCGCCGCACCGCCCTCGTCGAGGGACGATGCCCGCCGCTGCCAGAACTCGTCCGGCTGGCCGGCCGCCGCCTCAAAGGTTTCGTTGAAAGCCACCCGAGCCACCGGATCGGCCAACGCCGCCAGCCGCAGCTCCTTGAGCTTCTTCCACTCATCCGCCGTCACCGGCCTGATCAAGTACCCCATGCGGCCCAGCATCCCAGCACGCCATCCCGCTGAACGAGACTTCCGGTTTCCGACCGTTCCGATGTCCGGCCCAGAACGCAGAAAAGCCCCGCACCATAAGGTGCGGGGCTTTCCCACAATGATTGTTCGGCGGCGTCCTACTCTCCCACAGGGTCCCCCCTGCAGTACC
>NZ_JBICXQ010000019.1:0-63297 GCF_043200375.1 Streptomyces sp. NPDC048434
CCAGCCCCGGGGGGCCGGGGCCCCGTGCCCGGGGCCCACGTTTGTGGCGGGGGGCGGCCCCCCCCGGGGGCCCGGCCCCGGGGGGGGGGGGGCCCCCCCCCCCCCACGCCGGTCTCAGCTCCCGGACCGCGGCCGCACCACCACCCGCCCCGCGCGTGCCAGCTCGACGTTGAACTGGGCGCCGGACAGCAGCGACAGGTGGGAGAACCACAGCCAGATCAGAAACACCACCGGCCCCGCGACCGATCCGTAGAGCCGGTTGAAGGTGCCGACGTACGAGGTGTAGAGCGCGAAGCCGGCGGACGAGACCAGCCAGAGGAGCACGGCGACGACCCCGCCGGGGGCGGCTCTGCGCATGCCACGGGAACTGGGCGGTCCGGAGCGGAAGAGCACCATTGCCAGCACCGTGGCCAGGAGCAGCAGCAGCGGCCACTTCAGCAGATTCCAGGTCGCCTCGCCCGCCTCGCCGAGCCCGACGGCCCGGCCCAGCGCGGTCGCGATCGGCCCGCTCACCAGCAGCGCCACCGCACTGCTGATCAGCAGGGCCATCAGCAGCAGCGCCGTCATGAGAATCCGCGGTGCCTTGCGCCACGGCGGGCGGTCGTCCTTGGTGCGGTTCATGGCGTGCAGCGCACGGCGGAAGACCGCCAGATAGCTGCAGGACGACCACAGCGCGCTGATCAGGGCGCCGCCCAGCACCACCCAGGCGGCGGTGCGCTGATGCGCCATGCTCACCAGCGCGCGGTGGACGGTCGGGCCCGACTGGGCCGGGGCGATCGAACTGATCTGGTTGATGAGCTGCTCGGTGGCCGCCGGATCGGCGAGACCGATCAGCGACACCGTGACGATGAGCGACGGCAGCAGCGCCAGCACCGAGTAGTACGTCAGGCTCGCGGCCCAGTCCGTCACATCGTCGTGCCACACCGACAGCGGTGTATGGCGCAGTGCGGTACGGCACTGGGCCCAGGTCGGCAGCGCGGCCGGCTGCCGCGGCCCCGCCGCCCCGAGTGCACGGTCCAGCAGCGTCCGGTCCAGCCCGCGGCGCATACCACTCCCGCCCATGTCGTATCCGTCCTCTCCGTCGATCCGTCCTGCATCATCTCCCGGCACGGGGACCGCCCACGACACGGCGACCGTCCACGGACCCGCCTACTCCAGCCCGCGTGCCCGCCTGAACCGCACCAGCCCGTCCGCCAGGTCCACCACGGGATCCGGATAGTCGTACGCCGTGCGCTCCGGCCCGGTCAGCTTCCACGGCTGGTGCACCGCGGCACCGGGGAGACCCGCCAGTTCCGGCACCCAGCGCCGTACGTACTCGCCCTGCGGGTCGAACCGCTTGGCCTGCACGAGCGGATTGAGCACCCGGTTGGGGCGGGTGTCGGTGCCGGTCCCGGCCATCCACTGCCAGTTGAGCTGGTTGTTCGCCATATCGCCGTCCACCAGGAGATCCAGGAAGTGCCGTGCGCCCACCCGCCAGTCCACATACAGCGTCTTGGTCAGAAAGCTCGCCACCAGCATCCGGGCCCGGTTGTGCAGCCACCCCTCGTGCAGCAGCTGCCGCATCCCCGCATCGACCACCGGATAGCCGGTGCGGCCCGCCTTCCACGCCGTCACCTCGGCGTCGCCGTGCCGCCAGCGGTCGCCCCGGGTGCGGTAGTCGGCGTGCGCCGCTTCGGGACGGGCCGCCAGTACCTGATGGTGGAAGTCCCGCCAGGCCAGCTGCCGTACGAACGCCGCGGCGCCGGCGTCCGGCCGGCCCGCCGCCTTGTGCACCAGCTCCACCGGCGAAAGGCACCCGAAGTGCAGATACGGCGAGAGCCGCGAGGTGGCATCGCCCGGCAGATCGTCCTGCCGGTCCTGGTAGTCGGCCATGCCCGAGCGCTGCCAGGCCCCGAACCGGCGGCGCCCCGCCCGCTCGCCGCCCTCCGGCAGCGCGGGCGACGGCGTCCCGTCCGGGCACAGATCCGCCGCCGACGGTACGTCCTCGGAGCTCACCCCGGCCGGGACCCGTACGGACCGCGGGGCGGGCAGCACCGACCGCAGCCCCGCGGCCTGCCACCGACGGAGGTACGGCGTGAACACCTCGAAGTGGTCCTTTCCCGGGCCGGCGGGCAGTACCGCGCCGGGCGGCAGCGCCGTGATGACCGCGTCATGCACCACCAGCGCACGCCCCGCCGCCGCCAGTTCCGCGCCCAACCGCCGCTCCCTGCGCAGCGCATAGCAGCTCACCCCGGCCGCGAGATGCACCTCCCCGGCTCCGGTCTCCGCCGCCACCCGGCAGGTCTCGGCGACGACATCCCCCGTACGGATGACCAGCCGACCCCCGCCACCGCGCAGCCCGGCATCGAGATCGGCCAGCGCATCGGCCAGGAACGCCGCCCGATTGGGCACCATGAACCCGGCGTCAACGACCCCCGCATCGACGACGAACAGCGGTACCACCTGCGCCGCTGAGCGCAGCGCGGCATGCAGCACCGGCTGATCGTGCAGCCGAAGGTCGGAGCTGAACAGGCAAACCGCGACATCCATGCCCTACGTCTACACCGAACCCGCGCCCCGCGAGCCGCCCGCCGGGGGCGTACACGGCTCAGGCGAAGGGCAGGCCGCGCCATGGTGAGGAAGGGGCCTGGGTGAGGACACGGTGGAGGTGCACGGCCTCCGCGTACTGCGGTCCGAACCAGCCGTTGTCGAACGCCAGCATCCGGCCCAGCGCATAGCCCGCGGCGAACTCCTCCCACGAGCCGTACACCTCCCTGGCCTTCGCACCGGCCTGCGTCACTGCCTGCTCGGCCTGCTGCGGTGCGCACAGCCGGGCGCCCAGGCCCCAGCGGACGAGATTGACGGCATGCGCATGGTCCAGCGCGGCGAGGGACACGACCTGGCCGTCCGCCGGCAGCAGCCCGTCCGTGCGGAACCGCTCCTCGTACTTGGTCACGAGCTCGGGGACGGCGGGCGCGTCCGCGGCGTCCTGGGCGCCCGTGGTCTCCTGGCCCGCTGTGCTCTCGGCGGCCTCGGCGGCCTCGGCGCCGCGGGCGCCGGCCCGTGCCCGCAGTGCCGCCTCCGTCTCCGCCGGTACGAACTGCCCGCCGAGCAGCTGGTCCAGGCGCTGCTGCCAACTGGCGGGGTCGGTCACCGACCACTGCTCGCGCAGCGTCTGCGCGTCCGCGGCATGGTCGAGGAAGGCCGTACCGAGTTCGTTCCACGGCACGCTGTGGTGCACCGCGATCGGCGCACCGCACGCCAGCCCCTGGGCCACGGGGCCGTGCAGCGGACCGCCGAAGTGCGTGACGAGCAGCCCGCCGGGGCGCGGCCCGACCTGGGCGCGCCGCTGCATCCAGCCTGCGCGGTGTGCCGGGGAGGCGGGCAGATATGCGGCGCACGGCGTCCCGGGGTTGACCGCGAGCCGCCACTTGTCGTTCGGCCAGTCCTGCGCCAGCTCCTCCATCGAGACCCGGTCGAAGAACTGCTGCGGCTGCCACGGCGGCAGCATGCCGCGGGTCAGGACGGGAATGCACTTACCACCCGTCGCCGGGTCGTCGTAGACGGGCAGCGGGTCCTGGCCCTGCTGCGGTGCCGCCAGATACAGATCCTCACCGGCGATCGCCGCGATCTGACCGTCCCAGTCACCACGCGCCGTCGCTTCGCACAGCCGCCGCTCGGTATCCGTCGGCGGCATCCATCCCGGAGTAGCCACGGGCCAGACCCTACGGTTACGCCGTCCTCCGCCGGAATCCGGGGTTGCCCGAACGGCAAGGAGGATTGCACCGGTACGACCCGTAACGGAGGCTCGATGTCATGAGCAACGACGAACGGCCCGGACCCGGGCACGGCCACGGTCCCCATGACGGTGCGCACATCGACTGGGGGGTACTCGGCCCGCACCTCGAACGGGGCGCCGAGCTGCACCTGCCGCTCTACGAGCGGGCCGCGGCCTGGCTGCGTGAGCTGCTCACCGAAGACGCCGCGGCCGGCGACGAGGGGGTGTTCCGGGTGCTCGACATCGGCAGCGGACCGGGCGTCGTCAGCTGTCTGCTGGCTCGCGCCTTCCCGGCCGCCGAAGTGGTCGCGGTGGATGCGAGCGAGGCACTGCTGGAGCGGGCGCGCGACCGGGCCGGGTCCCTGGGCCTCGGCGACCGGCTCCGCACCCATCGCGCCGAACTCCCGGACGGGCTCGACGCCCTCGGTGGCGCCGACCTCATCTGGTCCGGCAAGGCGCTGCACCACGTCGGGGACCAGCGGGCCGCGGTCGCCGCCCTCGCCGGTCATCTGCGGCCCGGCGGACTGCTCGCCGTCGCCGAGGGCGGCCTCGCGCCGCGCTTCCTGCCGCGCGACATCGGCATCGGGCGCCCGGGGCTGCAGTCCCGGCTCGATGCGGCCGGCGAGGACTGGTTCACCGAGATGCGGACGGCGCTGCCCGACGCCGCCGACGAGATCGAGGACTGGCCCGCCTTCCTCGCCGACGCCGGCCTGCGCACCCCGTGCACCCGCAGCTTCCTGCTGGATCTGCCGGCCCCGCTGTCCGCCGATGCGCGCGCCTACGTCCAGGAGACCCTGGCCCACGGTCTCGACATGTACGGCGACCACCTCGACGACGGCGACCTCACCACCCTCGCCCGCCTCACCGACCCCGATGACGCGGTCGGCATCACCCGCCGTCCCGACGCCTTCCTGCTGTCCGCGCAGACGGTCCATACGGCCCGCGCCCAGTAGGGCGTGCCTTTGGATTTCGCATCATCCCGGAGCCGGACAGCGCACCCGGCCGGTGGACCTGGCCCACGGCGCGGTGGGACCGCCGCCCATGCGATGCGTCGGGCGGCGGCCTCTGTGACGCCATGTCAGATCCGGCCGGCCCGGATCAGCCCGGATCAGCCCTGGTCCATCGGCTTCGGGTTGATCACGGCGAAGGTCGCGCCCTGCGGATCGGTCACCACGGCCATCCGGCCGGCGACCATGTCGAAGGGCCGCTGAAGCGCCGCACCGCCGGCCGCGGTGATCTTGTCGACCGTGGCGTCGGTGTCCGCCACGGCGAGGTACACCAGCCAGTGCGAGGGAGTGTCGGCCGGCATCTGTTCGGACATCGGCTGCATGCCGCCCACCGGCCGGTCGTTCACCGCGAGGGCGTAGTAGTTGTCGGCGCCTTCCATGGGGGCGCTCTCGATACCGAGGGCCGCCTTGTAGAACGCGGCGGCGGCGGACGGCTCGGTGGTGTTGAGCTCGTTCCAGATCAGTGCGCCGGGCTCGTTGACGATGCCGGAGCCGGGGAAGTCGCCGGGCTGCCAGATACCGAACACCGCGCCGGTGGGGTCGGCCGCGATGCACATCCGGCCGAGCGTCATCACGTCCATGACGGGCATCAGGAGCGTGCCGCCGGCCTGGCTCACCGCTTGGGAGGTGGCGTCCGCGTCGGCGGCCGACAGATAGGTGGTCCACACGGTCGGCGGCGCGGGCTGGCCGCCCATCGGGACCGCGGCCATGATTCCGGCCACCGGCTTGCCGTTCAGCATGCAGACGGCGTAGCCCCCGTTCTCCGGGGGCCCGATCTCTCCGGTCCACCCGAAGACGTCGGAGTAGAAGTCGATGGCGGCTTGCTGGTCAGGAGCCGCGAGATCGATCCAGCAGGGCGTCCCGGACTGGTAGGGAGAGGTGACTTCAGGCATCGTGGCCTCCTCGATGGGGGCACCTCCCATGCCTGGCATGGGGGAGGAGCAGGGCGGAGCGAAGGGATAGTGGCCCCTTCGGCACACCGCCGGAGCCGCCCCACACTCACCCTCCACACTTCCTGCCGTCCGCCGGGCCCGCCACTCGGATACGCCGCGGGCGCCGCCCGGACGAGCCGGGCGGCGCCGATACGGAGCGTCGGTCAGCCCATGTCGAAGGTGGCCGGGTCCGGGCCGAGGCGGTTGCCGGTGTCCAGGCGGGCGAGGGTGGCGAGGTCCTCGTCGTCCAGCTCGAAGTCGAAGACGTCGATGTTCTCGGCGATGCGCGAGGGGGTCACGGACTTCGGGATGACGACATTGCCGAGCTGGAGGTGCCAGCGCAGCACCACCTGGGCGGGGGTCTTGCCGTGCTTGGCGGCGAGCTCGGCGATCGTCGCGTTCTCCAGGAGGCCCTTGCCCTGGCCGAGCGGCGACCAGGCCTCGGTCGCGATGTGGTGCCGGGCGTGGAAGGCGCGGGACTCGGCCTGCTGGAGCTGGGGGTGCAGCTCGATCTGGTTGACGGCCGGGACGACGGACGTCTCGCCGAGCAGCCGCTCCAGGTGCTCGGGAAGGAAGTTCGAGACGCCGATGGCCTTGGCGCGGCCCTCCGCGTAGATCTTCTCGAAGGCCTTGTACGTCTCGACGTAGCGGTCCTTCGACGGCAGCGGCCAGTGGATCAGGTAGAGATCCACGTACTCCAGGCCGAGCTTGGCGAGGGAGGTGTCGAAGGCGCGCAGTGTGGAGTCGTGGCCCTGGTCGGTATTCCAGAGCTTGGTCGTGACGAACAGCTCGTCACGGGGGATTCCGGAAGCGGCGAGCGCCTTGCCCGTGCCCTCTTCGTTGCCGTAGATCGCCGCGGTGTCGATGCTGCGGTAACCGGCATCGAGGGCATGGCCCACGGCGGCGGACGCCTGGTCGTCCTCGACCTGCCAGACGCCGAAGCCGAGCTGCGGCATCGCGACGCCGTTGTTGAGCGTGATGGAGGGAACCTTGCTCACGGGGGAATCGATCCTTACGTCGGCTTTCTCGTTCATGGGTGTCAACGATCATCCGCCGGTGCGCATTCCCGCGGAGGCCGACACGATGCGGAGAAAACGGAGCGCTGTGGTGTGCGCGCCATGGGCGGGGCCGGGCCCTCGCGCTCCGCGGCGGGTGCGGGGCGGGCCGCGGCGGTGAGTGCCGGTGCGGTGGACATCCGACCCAGGGGCGATCCCGGTCCGCCGCACGGGCGAGCGCGGGGCGCCGGCGGCGTCGGGCGGGGGCGGCCGCACCGGCGACCGCCCCGTCCGTCACGTCTGGTACAGCGCGTCCACCTCGGCCCCGTAAGCCGTCTCGATCGCCTTGCGCTTGAGCTTCAGCGACGGCGTCAGCAGTCCGTGTTCCTCGCTGAACTGGTTGGCCAGTATCCGGAACGTACGGATCGACTCGGCCTGCGAGACCAGCGTGTTGGCGGCGACCACGGCGCGCCGGATCTCGGTCTCCAGATCCGGGTCGCGCACCAGGTCGGTCGCCGGCATCTCCGGCTTCTCCCGCATGGTCAGCCAGTGCGCGACCGCCTCCGGGTCCAGGGTCACCAGCGCCGCGATGAACGGCCGGTCGTTGCCGACGACGATGCACTGGGCGACCAGTGGATGCGCCCGCACCCGCTCCTCCAGGCCCACCGGCGACACGGTCTTGCCGCCGGAGGTGACCAGGATCTCCTTCTTGCGCCCGGTGATCGTCAGATAGCCGTCCTCGTCCAGGGCGCCCAGGTCGCCGGTGGAGAACCAGCCGTCGTGCAGCACGGCATCGGTCGCCTTGGGGTCGTTGTGGTAGCCGTGGAAGATCTGCCCGCCGTACAGCCAGATCTCGCCGTCCTCCGCGATGTGCACGGTGGTGCCGGGTACGGGGGTGCCGACGGAGCCGAAGCGGGTGCGCTCGGGCGGGTTGGCGGTGGCGGCCGCGGTGCTCTCCGTCAGGCCGTAGCCCTCGAAGATCCGTACGCCGGCGCCGGCGAAGAACAGCCCGAGGCGGCGCTCCATCGCCGAGCCGCCCGACATCGCGTGCCGCACCCGGCCGCCCATCGCCGTCCTGACCTTGCTGTAGACCAGCTTGTCGAAGAGCTGGTGCTGCATCCGCAGCGAGGCGCTGGGGCCGGACCCGGTGCCGAAGGCCTTGTTCTCCTGCGCCTCGGCATAGCGGACCGCGATCTCGACGGCCTTGTCGAACGGTGCGACCTTGCCGTCCGCCTCCGCCCGCCGCCGGGCCGCGGCGAAGACCTTCTCGAAGATGTACGGCACCGCGAGGATGAAGGTCGGCTGGAGGGACTGCAGATCGGGCAGCAGGGCACGGGCCGCCAGCTCGGGCTGGTGGCCCAGCTTGACCCGGCCGCGGATCGCGGCGACCTGCACCATCCGGCCGAAGACGTGCGCCAGCGGCAGAAAGAGCAGGGTGGACGCCTCGTCGCCCGGCTTGGAGTGGAAGACCTTCTCGTAGCGGAGCACCATGTTGTCGGACTCGGCCATGAAGTTGGCGTGGGTGATCACACAGCCCTTGGGGCGTCCGGTGGTGCCGGAGGTGTAGATGATCGTCGCCGTGGCGTCCGGGGTGACGGCCATGCGGTGGCGGTGCACCACGTCGTCGTCGATATGCGCACCGGCCGCGGTGAGTTCGGCCACCGGGTCGCCGTCCAGCTGCCACAGCTTGCGCAGATGGGGCAGCCGGTCGATGACCGAGCCGATGGTCATCGCATGGTCCTCGTGCTCGACCAGACAGGCCGTGACGCCCGCGTCGTGCAGCATCCAGAAGACCTGCTCGGCCGAGGACGTCGGATACAGCGGTACGGTCTGGACGCCGATCGACCACAGCGCGAAGTCGAACAGGGTCCACTCGTAACGCGTACGGGACATGATGCCGATCCGGTCGCCGAACCGGACGCCCTGCGCGAGCAGGCCCTTGGCCAGAGCGATGACCTCGTCCCGGAATTCTCCGGCGGTGACGTTCTGCCAGTTTCCCTCGTCGTCCTTACGCGCCAGGGTGACGCGTTCGGGATCGTCTTCGGCATGTTCGTAGACGACATCCGCCAGCCCGCCGACCCGGGGCGCGGTCGCCAGTGGTGGGACGGTGAACTCGCGCAATGACCCAGCTCCTCGTGGTGTTGCTCACAAGGCCGCGACCGTACCCCAACGTGACGGCATCCGGCAGAGCCGTACCACGTCGTGAATCCGGCGGCATGGGATCTGGCCAACCGTCGAAATCGGGCTACTTCGGAGAAGCCTGGACAGGATCAAGCTAGTTCAACGCCGGACGATCACGACGCCGGGACCATATCTGCACCAAATCTCTGCACCTGGCACCGGATCAGTCGGCCGACTCGGGCGCGGAGCCCGTGACCAGGGCTTGTCCGGCGGATCGGGCCGGGCGGCCTAGGGAAGCTGCAGCCGGTCGCCGCCCGCCAGAATCGCGTCGGCCAGCGCCTCCGCCGGGCCCCGTGTCGCGCGATTGCGCTGCCCGTACAGAAGAACGAACTCCACTTCGCCGAGTTCCGGCAGCCCGGCGCGTGGCGGAATCCGGACCAGACCTGGCGGGATCATGCCCCTCGTATGTGCCATAACGCCCAGACCTGCCCGAGTTGCGGCGATCAATCCGTTCAGGCTTCCGCTGGTGCAGGCGATCCGCCATTCCCGGCCCGCGCGCTCCAGTGCCTCCAGTGCCCGGGCGCGGGTCAGCGCGGGCGGCGGGTAGACGACGAGCGGGACCGGGCGCTGCGGATCGAGGCGCAGCCGTTCGGCCCCCACCCACACCAGCCGGTCGCGCCACACCAGCCGTCCGCCGGCCTCCTCCGGCCGCCGCTTGGCGAGGACGAGGTCGAGCCGCCCGGCCGCCAGCAGCTCGTGCAGGGTCCCCGACAGCTCGACGGTCAGCTCCAGATCGACCTCGGGGTGGTCGCGCCGGAACCCTTCGAGGACCTCCGGCATCCGGGTCAGCACAAAGTCCTCCGAGGCGCCGAAGCGGAGCCTGCCGCGCAGCCGGGTCCCCGCGAAGAAGCTCGCGGCCCGCTCGTTCGCCTCCAGGATCGTGCGGGCGAAGCCGAGCATCGCCTCGCCGTCCTCGGTCAGCTCCACGGCATGGGTGTCCCGGGTGAACAGCCGGCGCCCGGCGGCCTCCTCCAGCTTCCGTACGTGCTGGCTCACGGTCGACTGCCGCAGCCCGAGCCGGTGCGCGGCCTGGGTGAAGCTCAGCGTCTGCGCCACGGCGAGAAAGGTGCGCAACTGCGCGGGTTCGAACACGGGCCCTCCGCCTCTGTCGTCCGCCTCTGCCGTCCGCCGCGGTGGCTTCTCGCGAAGGGTGCCCTCCCCGTGCGCGTGAGCCATCGCAAAGCATAATAACAGTGACCACGGTAAGAGGGTTTCCCGATCGCCGCAGGTCACGGCACCCTGGAGGGGCCGTGGCCGGACCACCGTGTCCGCGAGCCGCCGAACGACCGAAGAGAGACCATGCGCCGCCCTTTGCCGAAGCTCCCCTCCTGGCTGCCCGTGGACGGATACATCCTGGCGCTGATGGGCACGGTCGCCCTGGCCGCCCTGCTGCCCGCCAGCGGACCGGCCGCCACCGTCGCCGAGGGCACCTCCACCGGCGCCGTCACACTGCTCTTCTTCCTGTACGGCGCCCGGCTCTCCACCCGCGAGGCGATGGCCGGACTGCGCCACTGGCGGCTCCATCTCACCGTCCTGGCCGCTACCTTCGTGCTCTTCCCGGTGCTCGGACTGGCCGCGCGCGGACTGGTCCCCCACGTCCTGCCGCCCGCCCTCTACACCGGGCTGCTGTTCCTGTGCCTGGTGCCGTCGACGGTCCAGTCCTCGATCGCCTTCACCTCCCTCGCCCGCGGCAATGTCGCGGCGGCGATCTGTGCGGGGTCGTTCTCCAGCCTCGTCGGCATTGTCGTCACGCCGCTGCTGGCGGGTCTCGTCCTGCACGGGGACGCCGGGGGATTCTCGGCCGGCTCGCTACTGTCGGTCGTCTGCCGGCTGCTGCTCCCGTTCGTGGCCGGGCAGTTGCTGCGGCGGTGGATCAGCGGCTTTCTCACCCGCCACAAGAAGGTCCTCGGTTATGTGGACCGCGGCTCGATACTGCTCGTCGTCTACACCGCCTTCAGCGCCGGCATGGTCGAGGGCATCTGGCACCAGGTCTCCACCCTGCGGCTGCTCTGTCTGCTGGGCGTGGAGGCCGTGCTGCTCGCGGTGATGCTGACCGCCACCGCGTACGGCTCGAAGCGGCTCGGCTTCCCCCGCGAGGACCGGATCGCGATCACCTTTGCCGGCTCCAAGAAGAGCCTGGCGGCGGGTCTGCCGATGGCCAGCGTGCTCTTCGGCGCGCAGGCCGGGCTCGCGGTGCTGCCGCTGATGCTGTTCCACCAGATGCAGTTGATGGTGTGCGCGGTCCTGGCGAAGCGGTTCGCGGCACACGCGGCGGCGACGGACACCGCCGCGGGGAGCGTGGCCGAGACGGGGAGTGCGGCCGAGGTGGTCGTGAGCGGAGCGCGGGGCTGAGGCCTGCCCGGGGCGGTGGCGGCCGGGCAGGCCTGGGCATCGCGCCCGGTTTGCTCAGTTCCGCGCGCCTGCGCGCACCCGGTCCAGCGGCAGCCCCAGGACCAGCGGACCGTTCACCGGGGCGTTGTCACCGCGTACGCCGGACAGTTCGGCGTCGGTCAGGGCCCGCCGGTAGACGCGTACCTCGTCCAGCGCGCCGGTGAACTGGACGCGGCTGTCGGGCTTCTGGCCGAGGTGGACGCCGAAGACCGAGCCGCGGCTGACCGACCCCGGGACATCGGGGACGACGGTGGTCTCCCCGCCGTCCACGGTCAGCAGCAGCCGGCCGCCCGTGCGGCGCAGCGCCAGATGGTGCCAGCTGCCGTCGTTGTACCCGCCGTCGGTCACGGCCTGGGCGGTGGTGGGCGGGGTGGGGCCGTTGACGGCGGTGAGGCGGGCGACGATCCGGTGGTGGCCGGGGTCGCCTTCCACCGCGACCTGCGGGGCCCTGGAGCCCACTCCGCCCATCCACAGCAGCGGCTGTTCGCCGGTGGTGGCGTCATAGCGGAACCACAGGCTGCAGGTGAAGTCGTGGGTGCCCAGCGGGAGGGAGCCGCGGTAGGGGAGGCGTACCGCATCGTCCGTGCCGTCGAAGGACAGCGCCTGGCCGAAGCGGCCGCCGGTGGTCCGGGCGCCGCCCAGGACGAGGGCCGGGCGGGCGCCCGGGGCGGTGTCGCGAGTCGTGGGGTCCGGGCCCCGGCGCGGGCCGAGCCAGTCCTCGGTGAAGCGGGCGAAGCGGATCTCGTCCCGGGCGTCGACCGCGCCGCCCTCGTACATCAGGCCGGTGACGTCGGCGGAGACGGCGACCAGGTCGGAGTAGCCGGACCAGTCGGCGGTGACCCGGGCGCCCCGGTCGACACCCTCCCAGGTGCGGCCCTCGTCCCAGGAGGAGCGGATGGTCATGGTCCGGCGCCGGTCGGGGTCGGCGGGCGCCGCGAACAGGGTGCGGCTGCGGCCGGCCTGCGGGTGCGGCAGGCGCAGCGCCGAGCCCTGCACCATCGGGGCGTAGAGATCGGGGAGGGCGCGGAACGGCGCGGTGAAGGAGTTGCCGCCGTCACGGCTGACCGCCGCGGTGCGATGGCCCAGATCGGTGCCGTCCTGTTCCCGCCCGTTGACGTAGACGGAGCCGTCGGAGCGTTCCAGGAGGGTCATTTCCGAGGGCTTTTGACGGAACGTGCCGTCCTCGGCGAGGGGCCAGGTGTCCAGCGCGCCGACCTTCCAGGTGGCGCCGCCGTCGTCGCTGTGGACCAGCGCGGCGTGGTTGGCGGTGACCCGGTTGCCCGCGTAGCTCTCGGAGTTGATGCCGAACACCAGCCGTCCCGCGTGCCGTCCGCGGGTGAGCTGGATGCCGTGTACGGGCCCGGTGGCGTACCAGGAATTCCACTGCGGGGGGCGGATGCCGGCGGTCAGGTCCCGGGGCGCGGACCAGGTCGCGCCGTCGTCGTCGCTGTACTGGAGGTGCGGCGTGCGATCGCAGGGGATGTCGCAGCTGAGGCCGTCGGCGCGCCCCTTGTTGTAGGTCTCGGCCAGGACGATCCGGCCGGTGCGGCGGTCCACGATGGGCGCCGGGTTGCCGTGCGTGTCGCCGTTGCCGTGGTTGATGACCTGCAGCGGGCCCCAGGTCCGGCCGCCGTCGGTGGAACGCTTGAGGACGAGGTCGATATCGCCCGCGTCACCGCAGTCGTGCCGCCGGCCCTCGGCGAACGCGAGGAGGGTGCCGCGCACGGACTTCACGACGGCCGGTATACGGAAGCAGTAGTAGCCCTGTTCCTGGGACGCTTTGAAGAGGATCTGCTGGTCGAAGCCGCCGGCCGGGGACGGCGCAGCCGCAGCGGCACGGGTGCCGCCCGACGCTCCGTCAGGCGCGGCGTGTGCGGGGGCGGTCGGCAGCAGGGCGAGGGCTGTGGCGGTCAGCGCGGCGAGCAGGGCCGGGGCGCGGCGGCGCCGGGGTCTGCTGCGGGGGCTGGGGTGTGCGCGGAGAACTGACGTCATGGTCCGGCCTGCCCTTCGAGGCATCGGCGTCGGGTCATCAGGACATCCCACGTCCTATGTGCATCGCGACGGAAGCTACTGCCGCGTGCGGACCGCGACAAGGAGCGTGCGCCGGTTCTCCGTGCCGCAGCCGTAATTCACTCTCCCGGCCCGCAGATGCTGCGCCGGGTGCGCCCGGTGCGGTGCGAGGGCCGGGAGCGCCGGGTGGGCCGGGTGCTCCGCAAGTGCTGCCTGCGGCCGTCGCGCTTCAGGGCCGTAGTACGACCTTTCCGAGGTTGGCCCTGGCCTCGATGATCTCGTGTGCCTTTGCGGCCTGGTCCAGGGGTAGTTCGGCATGGACCGCGGCCCGCAGCCGGCCGGATCCGGCCAGCTCCCACAGCTGTGCCCGGTGCCGTTCGTACAGCTCCCGGTGAACCGTGGAGAAGTGGCGCATCGTCAGCCCGGTGATGGTCTTGGCGCCCGCCAGCAGCTCGTACGCCGGGACCGTCCCGCCACCGGAGTTGAAGAAGATCAGCCGGCCACCCGGAGCCAGCGCGGCCAGCGCGCGCGGCAGCAGCTCGCCGCCGACACCGTCCAGGACGATATCGGCCGGCTCGCCCCAGGACTCCTGGTCGTAGGTCACCACCTCATCGGCCCCCAGCCCGTACAGGAACTCCGCCTTGGCGGCCGAGCTGACGGCGGCCACCACCCGCGGCACGCCCTGGAGCTTGGCCAGTTGGACGGCGAGATGACCGGTGCCACTCGCCGCGCCGGTGATCAGTACGGACTCGGCGCCCTGCGGTGCCGCGGTGCTGAGCGCGGCGAGTGCGACATGCCCGCTGCGCACCAGCGCCACCGCCTCCACGGCGCCGGCGCCGTCCGGTATCCGGCTCGCCAGGAAGGCGGGCGCCAGGGCGAGTTCGGTGTAGGAGCCGGTGAGGGTGAGCGAGGTGACGCGGTCACCGGGGGTGAAGCCGGTGACGTCCGGGCCGAGCGCGACGACCGTACCGGCGATCTCGCCGCCGGGCATGGCGGGCAGCGGATCGCCGCCGCCCTTGCCGTCCCCGCGCACCCGTCGTACGGACGGCAACGTGACCCCGATCGCCTCCGTACGCACCAGCAGTTCACCGGGGCCGGGCACCGGTGCCTCGGCCTCCTCGACACGCAGGGCCTCGGGGCCGCCGTAGGTATGGAATCGGACGCGGCGCATGGGCGGATACCTCCAGGATCGGTGACGGGCAGTCGGCAGTCGGCAGTCGGCGCACGGTGGCCGGCGGGCGGCGGGCGGCGGGGCAGCCGTGCGGTCGCCGGAGCGGCGCACACCGACCGGCTTTCATTGGTGCCCCCAACGATATCCATAAGTCATTGGACCCGCCAATGATTTTTCGTTGGGCGCTCCAATGGATTTCTCGGTACGGTGGCCCCATGGCCGACACCCCCTACGCCCCCAGCCGTATCCGCGCGCTCCCCAGCTGGCTGCTGGGCCGCGCCGCCGCCCGTGGCCACCGCCTGGTCGCCGACGCCCTGGCCGCCGAAGGGATGCGGATGATGCACCACGCCGTGCTGTCGGCGGTCGCGGAACTCGGCCCGGTCTCGCAGGCCGAACTCGGCCGGACGCTGCGGATCGACCCCAAGGACATGGTCGCGATCGTCAACGATCTGCAGAAGGACGGGCTGGTGACCCGCTCCCCCGACCCCCAGGACCGGCGGAAGAACGCCGTCGGGATCTCCGACGACGGCCGGCGGCGGCTGGGCCGCACCCAGCAGCTCGGCGACGAGGCCAACGCGGAGCTGACCGCGGACCTGACCCCGGCCGAACGCGAGCAGCTGATCGCGCTGCTGACCCGGATCGCGCTGCCGGGGGAGTGAACCACGGGCCGGCCGGCACCGGCGGCCGCCCCGCCGACCGGCCCGGCTCCCGTGCGGCGGCGTGCGGCCTCAGTCCGTATCCGTGGCGGCCGCTGCGGGCAGGGCGAGGCGGTGCTCACCCGCGTACACGTTCATGGAGGAGCCGCGCAGAAACCCGATCAGGGTCAGCCCCGTCTCGGCGGCCAGATCGACGGCGAGCGAGGAGGGCGCCGAGACCGCGGCCAGCACGGGAATGCCCGCCATCACGGCCTTCTGTGCCAGCTCGAACGACGCCCGGCCGGAGACCATCAGCACACACGACGACAGCGGCAGCCGCCCCTGCTGCAGCGCCCGCCCGACGATCTTGTCGACGGCGTTGTGCCGCCCCACGTCCTCCCGGATGTCGAGCAGTTCACCGTCCGCCGTGAACAGCGCCGCGGCATGCAGGCCCCCGGTCCGCTCGAACACGCGCTGGGCGGCCCGCAGCCGGTCTGGGAGGGCGGCGAGCGTCGCCGGTTCGATACGGAACGGGGTGGCGGGGGCGGGATCCAGGGGCCAGTGGGTGGTGGTGCGGACCGCGTCCAGGCTGGCCTTGCCGCACAGTCCGCATGACGACGTCGTATAGACGTTGCGCTCCAGGGTGATGTCCGGGACCGGGACCCCGTCCGCGAGCCGGACGTCCACGACGTTGTAGGTGTTCTCGCCGTCCGCCGTCGCCCCCGCGCAGTAGACGATGTTCGCCAGCTCCTCGGCGCTCGCCAGGACGCCCTCGCTGACGAGGAAGCCGGCGGCGAGCGCGAAGTCGTCACCCGGGGTGCGCATCGTGATCGCCAGGGGCTTGCCGCCGAGCCGTATCTCCAGCGGCTCCTCGGCGACGAGGGTGTCCGGGCGGGTGCTCACGGCACCGTCGCGGATGCGGATGACGCGGCGTCGCTCGGTGACCCGTCCCATGTCTGATCAGTCCCGTCCCCACCGGGCCGGCTCGGTTCCGGCGGTGTCTGTGTGGCGGCCGAAGCGGCCCTTGCTGCAGAGGTTGCCGCCGTGGTCACCGGGCGGTCCTGCGGCGAGGTGACCTCGGCGTTCCCATTCTCCTGCACCACCGGGTGCGCGGGTGCAGCCGGTGCCGCACCGCGCGCCGGGTGAGCCTCGGCGCCGTGGGGCGCGCCGTGTCCGGGGGGTGTCAGCTCCTCAGCTCACGGCCGCCGAACGCACCCGAGCCGTCGGCCGCGGCCCAGGCGGCCTCCAGCCCGGCCTGGTCCAGCGTCCGCCAGTCGGGGGTGTCCTGCACCAGGGTCCGGCCCAGGCGGCGTCCGAGCTCGACCATCGTCCGGCCGGTCGCGCCGCGCTCGATGCCGTACGCCGTCAGCGCGCCGGGTCGCTCCGGTGCGGCGCGCAGCGCGGTTTCCAGGGCGGCGGCGTCCTGGAGGGCCTTGACCGCGCCGGCGCCGGTGTGCGGGCGGGCGACGGTGGCCGCATCGCCGGCGAGCAGCAGCCGGCCGGCGGTGTAGCGCGCTGCGGTGAAGTCGTACATCGGCTGGATGAACACTTCTTGACGCGGCGTCAGGCGCATCAGTGCGCCCCAGTAGGGCGGCAGCAACGCGTCGGTGACGTGGGTGAGATGGGCGTGCAGGGCGTCGGTGAGGGTGCCGGGCGGCAGGCTGGTGGGGGTGTCGAGTCCCAGGTCGAGGCCGGCGGGCGGGGCGGTGTACAGGACCCAGTTCGCACGGTGGCCCCCGCGGCCGTCCGGGATGCGGTAGATGATGACGTGGCCGCCGGGGAAGACGCCGTAGATGCAGTCCTCTTCCGCCCAGGGGTCGGCCGGCAGGCCGGGGAAGCTGAGCGCCGTCAGCCGGTCGGCCGGGACCGCGCCGCGCCAGGCGAGATAGCCGGCGTAGTCGGGCCGCACGTCGGGAAACGCGGTGTCGCGGACCACCGAGCGATAGCCGTCCGCGCCGATGACCAGGTCGAAGCGCTCCGTACGGCGGCCGCCGCCGGCGTGCTGCCGTTCGCCGCTGTCCCCGTGCCCTGCCCGGCCCGCACCGTCCTCGCCTGCTGCGCCGCCGTCGAGGTGGAGGGTGGCGCCGTCCGTCCCGTCGCTGACCGCGTCCACCCGTACGCCCGACCGGAACACGGTGTCCCGCGGCAGTCGCCGCCGTAACTCCTGCCAGAGCGGTCCCCAGCAGTACGAACGGAACGGGAAGGGCAGCACACCGATCTGGCGGCCGAGCGGAGCGGCGCCGTCGCGTACGTACCAGCGACGGGTGGTCAGCTGCACCCATGGCACGGCGCTGTCCAGATACCCGGCGGCCGCGAGCTCGGCGTACCGGGCGTTGTGCACCGCGAGGCCGACACCGCGGTCCGCGAGGCGGCCGGTGGTGCGTTCGTAGACGGTGACCCGGCCGGCGCCGGCCCGGTGTGCGGCCAAGGCCGTGGCGCAGCCGGCGATACTGCCGCCCACGACGGCGACATCGGCCCCGGTGATCCGGATGTGATCCGTGCTCATACGCGGTACCCCCTGCGTTGTCCGGCGCCGATGGTCGGTCGGCTGCCTGGTGGGACCTGGTTGGACCTGGTTGGACCTGGTGGGACCTGGTGGGACCTGGTTCGACCGGGCACATCTTCGCAGGATGTGCCCCTCCTGGGGTCCCGGTCCGGGCGGCGGGCCATGTGGCGTGGTCGGCAGGACGCCGGCCTGCGGTGGAGGCGCGGGGCACCCCGAGGCTCCTGCCTCGCCCTCGCTCCCGGCAGCCCGCGCCACGCTTTGTCCTCACTCAGGAGAAAGTCGGCAGGGATTCTGTCCGTAGTTCTTCCCCGTGCGGACAAGCGCTGCTACGTTCCCCTCGAAAGCCCGGTGGTGACGCCGTACGGGGTCACCGCAACACCGGTCGGTCGATGCCGAGTACGGCTGGAGGGGCGGCGTGAGGCGCATGACGGCCAGGCCCGCGAACGCGCATCAGGCGCGACTCCTGCGCCTGTTGCGCGACGACGGGCCCAACTCCCGTGCCCAGCTGGGCGATCAGGTCGAACTCTCCCGCTCCAAGCTCGCGGTGGAGGTCGACCGGCTGCTGGAGACCGGGCTCGTGGTCGCCGACGGACTCGCCGCCTCGCGCGGCGGACGCCGCTCCCACAACATCCGGCTCGCCCCCGCGCTGCGCTTTCTCGGCGTGGACATCGGCGCCACCTCCGTCGATGTGGCGGTCACCAACGCCGAGCTGGAGGTGCTCGGCCATCTGACCCAGCCCATGGACGTCCGCGAGGGACCGGTCGCGGTCTTCGAGCAAGTCCTGGCACTGGCCGCGAAGTTGAAGGCGAGCGGGGTCGCGGAGGGGTTCGACGGCGCCGGTATCGGCGTCCCCGGGCCGGTCCGTTTCCCCGAAGGCGTACCGGTCGCACCACCGATCATGCCCGGCTGGGACGGCTTTCCGGTGCGCGAGGCGCTCAGCCAGGAACTGGGCTGCCCCGTCATGGTCGACAACGATGTGAATCTGATGGCGATGGGGGAGCAGCACGCGGGCGTCGCCCGCACCTCGCAGGACTTCCTCTTCATCAAGATCGGTACCGGTATCGGCTGCGGCATCGTCGTCGGCGGTGAGGTCTACCGCGGTACGACGGGCAGCGCCGGCGACATCGGCCATATCCAGGTCGAGCCGGACGGCCGGGCGTGCGCCTGCGGCAACCACGGTTGTCTGGAGGCCTACTTCGGCGGTGCCGCGCTCGCCCGGGACGCGGCGGACGCGGCCCGGGACGGCACCTCACCCGAACTCGCCGTCCGGTTGGCGGCGGGCGCTCCGCTGACCGCCGCCGACGTGGCCGGCGCGGCGGCCTCCGGCGATGCCGCCGCACTGGAGCTGATCCGGACCGGCGGTACCCGTACCGGCCAGGTCATCGCCGGCCTGGTCAGCTTCTTCAACCCCGGGCTGGTGGTGATCGGCGGCGGGGTGACCGGCCTCGGCCACACCCTGCTCGCCGCGATCCGCACCCAGGTCTACCGCCAGTCGCTTCCGCTGGCGACCGGCAATCTCCCCATTGTTCTCGGGGAGTTGGGCCAGGTGGCCGGGGTGACCGGCGCGGCCCGCCTGATCAGCGACCATCTGTTCTCGCCCGCCTGATCCGTCCGCTCGATCCGCCCGCCTGTTCCGTCCGTCCGACCCGCCGAATGAACTGCGCGCCTGATCCGCCCGCCCTTACGCACGCGTGAGCCGCACCACCGGGCTCGCGCAGGCGCCGCACCGCCGGGCCCGTACGAGCCGCACCACCCGCACCGCCGTGGTCCGGTCCGCCGCACCGCGTCGCACCGACGGCTGAACTGCCCGTCGTTCCCCGCCCGTTCCCTCTGCCCGTGTGCCCAGCCCGCGTTTGCCCTGCCCGCTCACCGGCGTCACGCCGAGGAGGCCCGCCATGGCACCAGAGCACCGCCCCCGGCCGCCCGCCGGATCCGAGGTTGCGTCCGCACCCCTGCTCACCATGCGGGGCATCACCAAATCCTTCCCCGGCGTCCGTGCGCTGGACGGCGTCGACCTCGACGTCACCGCGGGTGAAGTGCACTGCCTGCTCGGGCAGAACGGTGCCGGGAAGTCCACCCTGATCAAGGTGCTGGCCGGTGCCCACCAGCCCGATGCCGGCGAGATCCGCTGGCAGGGCACCCCCGTCACCCTCCCCTCGCCGATCGCCGCGATGCGCCTCGGCGTCGCCACCATCTACCAGGAACTCGACCTGGTGGAACATCTCTCCGTCGCCGAGAACGTCTTCCTCGGCCATGAGGTCGCCACCGGCGGCTTCGTCCGCTCCGGCGAGGCAGCGGACCGAACCGCCGCACTGCTCGCCCGGCTGGGGCACCCGGAGATCTCCCCCGGCGCGCTCGTCGGGAGCCTGTCCGCCGCCGGAGCGCAGATCGTGTCGATGGCCCGAGCGCTCTCCCACGACGTCCGGCTGATCGTGATGGACGAACCGTCCGCCGCCCTCGACCCGGACGAGGTCGACAACCTCTTCCGTATCGTCGCCGGCCTGACCGCCGACGGCGTCGCCGTCATCCATATCTCGCACCGTCTGGAGGAGATCCGCCGCATCGGCGACCGGGTCACCGTGCTCAAGGACGGCCGCGCCGCCGCCCACGGCCTGGACGCACGGGCCACCGCCACCCGCGACATCGTCGCCCTGATGACCGGCCGCACCGTCGAGCACCCGTTCCCTCCGCGCCCCGCAGCCGCCGGTGCGCCCGCCACCGCCCCCGTACTGACCGTCGAAGGCCTCGCCAGGGACGGCGAGTTCGCCCCCCTCGACTTCGTCCTGCACCCCGGAGAGATCCTCGGCCTCGCCGGGCTCGTCGGATCCGGGCGCTCGGAAATCCTGGAAACCGTCTTCGGCGCCCGCAAGCCCACCGCCGGACGGATCCTCGTCGACGGGCGGCCGCTGCGGCCCGGCAGCGTTCCCGCCGCCGTACGCGCCGGCCTCGGCCTCGCCCCCGAGGAGCGCAAGTCGCAGGCGCTGCTGCTCCTGGAATCCGTCAGCCGCAATGTCTCCGTCTCCTCCCTCGCGCGGTTCGCCCGCGCGGGCTGGCTGGACCGTGCGGCGGAGCGGTCCGCGACCCGGTCCGCCACCCGGGGCCTCAGCCTGCGCCCCGACGAACCGGACCGGCCGGTGCGCACCCTCTCCGGCGGCAATCAGCAAAAGGTCGTACTGGCCCGCTGGCTGCTGCGCGGCTGCCGGGTACTGCTCCTGGACGAGCCGACCCGCGGGGTGGACGTGGGCGCCCGCGCCGAGCTGTACGCGGTGATCCGCCAACTGGCCGACGACGGCCTGGCCGTCCTTCTGGTCTCCAGCGAACT
This sequence comes from Streptomyces sp. NPDC048434, assembly GCF_043200375.1. Taxonomy (NCBI): domain Bacteria; kingdom Bacillati; phylum Actinomycetota; class Actinomycetes; order Kitasatosporales; family Streptomycetaceae; genus Streptomyces; species Streptomyces sp. NPDC048434. Next base: position 20,908 of record NZ_JBICXQ010000019.1, read on the forward strand.
CCCCGAGGTCCTCGGCCTCGCCGACCGTGTCCTCGTCCTCCGCGAGGGCCGCGTCGTGCACGAGGCGACGTCCGGTTCGCTGGACGAACACCGGGTGCTCGACCTGGTGATGGCGGAGGGGCCGCCCACCACCGGACCGCCCGGCGTCTGAGGGCCGGCTCAGCCCCGTACGGCCCGTCCGGTGGCCTGCGCACAACCGCAGCCGCATTCCGTCCCCGCCGCAGGAGGACAAGCCCGGCCGTACCGCCGTTCATGGCCCTCCGGCGCCTCAGGACGAACCCGTCCAGCGGCCGAGGACCCCACCGCACACCCGCACTCGCCGCCGCCCCGCCGACCTCCGCGAGGAGCAGTCCTGTGAACACCTCAGAAGGGCACGCCCCGGCCGCTGCCCTGGCCAAGGGCCCCGCAGCGGGCTCGCCCCGGCAGCACGCCGGAGGGCGGCCACGCATACGCCTCGACCTCCGCAACCTCTCCCTCGTCATCGTCCTCGCCGCCCTCGTCCTCGTCGGCGCCCTCACCACCCCCGAGCAGTTCCTCAGTCTCCAGAACCTCCAACTCGTCCTCACCCAGGCGTCCGTGATCGGCGTCGTCACCGTCGGTGTCACCTTCGTCATCATCGGCGGCGGCATCGACCTCTCCGTGGGCGCGATCGTCGCCCTCGCCACCGTCTGGGCGACGACGCTGGCCACCCAGCAGTACGGACTCGGCGGGATCCTGCTCTCCGCCCTGCTCGTGGGCCTGGGCTGCGGGCTGGTCAACGGACTGCTGGTCTCCTTCGGCAGCATGGTGCCGTTCATCGCCACCCTCGCCATGCTCGCCTCGGCCCGCGGTCTGGCCCTCCAGATCAGCGAGGGCCGCACCCAGATCGTCGACGTCGAACCCGTCCTGGAGCTCGGCCAGCGCGACTCCTACGTCCTGGGTATCCCGCCGATCGTGCTGGTCTTCGCGGCCGTCACCGCCCTCGGCTGGCTGGTTCTCCACCGCACCACCTTCGGCCGCCGCACCGTCGCCGTCGGCGGCAACCCGGAAGCCGCCCGGCTGGCCGGCATCGATGTCCGCCGGCAGCGCCTGCTGCTCTATCTGCTCTCCGGCCTGTGCTGCGGTATCGCCGCGTTCCTGCTCATCGTCCTCACCGGCTCCGGCCAGAACACCAACGGCAATCTCTACGAACTCGACGCCATCGCCGCCGCCATCATCGGCGGCACCCTGCTCAGCGGCGGCCGCGGCACCATCACCGGCTCCGTGCTCGGCGTCCTCGTCTTCACCACCATCACCAACCTGTTCGCGCTGAACAACCTGGAGACCGCAGTCCAGCAGATCGCCAAGGGCGCGATCATCGTCGCCGCCGTACTGATCCAGAGGAAGGGCCGTACGTCATGAGGGAACACCGGCACCACGCGGAACGGAACGAGCACGCGGAACGGAACGAGTGGGCGGCGCGGAACCAGCACGCGGCGCGGAACAAGCACCCGGAGCCCGCAGCGGGCGACGGGCCGGACCCCCGCACCTCCCGCCGAGGCGTCCTCTTCGGCGCCGCCGCCGTCTCCGCCGGCGCCCTCCTCACCGCCTGCACCAGCAACGAGAGCAACGACCGCGCGGCGGCGAACAGCGACCGGCAGGCGGGCGGCATCGACGACAAGCCCGGCAAGAAGGTGACCATCGGCTTCGCCGGGCCACAGGCCGACCACGGCTGGCTCAACGCCATCAACGAGAACGCCAAGTCCCGTGCCCGGCGCTACAAGGACGTCACCCTCGAAATCACCGAGGGCTCCAACGACACCGCCCAGCAGATCGGCCAGATCGAAACCCTGATCAACAAGAAGGTCGATGTGCTGGTGATCCTGCCGGCCGACGGCAAGGCGCTGACCCAGGTCGGCCTCAAGGCCATGCGGGCCGGCATCCCCGTCGTCAACCTCGACCGGGTCTTCGCCTCTCCACAGGCCTACCGCTGCTGGATCGGCGGCGACAACTACGGAATGGGCCTGAACGCCGGGCACTACATCGGCGAACAGCTCAAGGACAAGAAGCACGCCACCGTCGTCGAACTGGCCGGTATGGACAACCTGGAGCTGACCCGGCAGCGCACCAAGGGCTTCGACGACGCGCTGAAGAACTACCCCCACATCGAGAAGATCGGCAGACAGGCCGCCGAATTCACCGTGGAATCCGGCCAGTCGAAGATGGCGGGGCTGCTCCAGGCCCACCGCTCCTTCGACGCGCTGTGGAACCACGACGACGACCAGGGCGTGGGTGCCGAACGTGCCATCAAGCAGGCCGGCCGGGACGGCTTCCTCATGGTCGGCGGTGCCGGGTCCCGCAAGGTCATGGACACCATCAAGGCCGGCGACTCCGTACTGAAGGCCACCGTCCTCTACCCGCCGACGATGTCCGCCTCCGCCATCGACCTCGCCCGTGCGCTCGCCCAGGGCAAGGGCATCGGCGGGATGGCGGAGCTGGAGATCCCGGCCTCGCTCACCCTCTACTCCGCCGTCGTCACCAAGGACAACGTCGACGACTACCTCCCCACCGGCTTCCACTGATCCGCCGTACGGCGCCGGGCCGGGTGCCCGCCGGGCCGGCCGCGGGCCGTACGCCGCCGGAGAGGCCTCCCCACCGTCGACAGACGAGGTGATTCATGGACGACCACGCGCAGGACCACAGCCACCCCGACGGCGCCCCCGCCCTGGGCATCGGCATGGTCGGTTACGCCTTCATGGGCGCCGCCCACTCCCAGGGCTGGCGCACCGCGGGACGCGTCTTCGACCTGCCGCTGCGCCCGGCGATGAACGCCGTGTGCGGGCGCGACGCCACCGCCGTACGGGCCGCCGCCCGCAAACTCGGCTGGGCCGCCGCCGAGACCGACTGGCGGCAGCTGATCGCCCGCGACGATGTCCAGCTGGTCGACATCTGCACCCCGGGCGACAGCCACGCCGAGATCGCCGTCGCCGCGCTGGAAGCCGGCAAGCATGTGCTGTGCGAGAAGCCGCTCGCCAACTCCGTCGCCGAGGCGGAGGCGATGGCGCGGGCCGCCGAGGCCGCCCGGTCCCGCGGCCAGATCGCCATGGTCGGCTTCAACTACCGCCGGACGCCCGCGCTGGCGCTCGCCCGGCGGATGGTGGCGGCGGGCAGGATCGGGACCCTGCGCCACGTCCGGGCGACCTACCTCCAGGACTGGCTGGTCGACCCCACGGCGCCCATGGGCTGGCGGCTGCGCCGCGAACACGCCGGGTCCGGGGCGCTCGGCGACCTCGGCGCCCATATCGTCGACCTCGCCCAACACCTCGCGGGGGAGCGGCTGACCGGGGTGTCCGCGGTCACCGAGACCTTCGTCGTCGAGCGGCCGCTGTCCGATGGCGGCCGCGGCCGGGTCACCGTGGACGACGCCGCACTGTTCACCGGGCGGTTCGCCTCGGGCGCCCTGGCCTGCTTCGAGACCAGCCGGGCCGCGGCCGGCCGCAAGAACGCGCTGCGTATCGAACTCAACGGTGAGCGCGGCTCGTTGGCCTTCGACCTGGAGCGCCTCAACGAGCTGTCCTTCCACGACCAGACCGAACCGGCCGACGCCGCCGGCTTCCGCCGCATCCTGGTCACCGAGCCCGATCACCCGTATCTGAAGGCCTGGTGGCCGCCCGGCCACGGCCTCGGCTACGAGCACACCTTCGTCCACCAGGCGCGCGACCTGGTGGAGGCGATCGCCACCGGACAGCCCCCCGAGCCCTCCTTCGCCGACGGTCTCCAGGTGCAGCGCGTGCTTTCGGCCGTCGAGGAGAGCGCGGCCAAGAACTCCGTCCACACATCCGTCCCGGCCTAGGGAGGCCCGGTCATGCCCCGCTCCTTCACCCTCTTCACCGGCCAGTGGGCCGACCTGCCCCTGGAAGAGGTCTGCCGGCTCGCCCGCGACTTCGGCTACGACGGCCTGGAACTCGCCTGTTGGGGCGACCACTTCGAGGTCGACAGGGCACTCACCGAACCCGGGTATCTCGACTCCCGCCACGCCCTGCTCGACAAGTACGGCCTCACCTGCTGGGCGATCTCTAACCACCTCGTCGGCCAGGCCGTCTGCGACGCGATCATCGACGAACGTCACCGGGCGATCCTCCCGGCCCGGATCTGGGGCGACGGCGAGCCCGAGGGCGTACGGCTGCGGGCAGCGGCGGAGATCAAGGACACCGCCCGCGCGGCCGCCGCCTTCGGCGTCGACACCGTCATCGGCTTCACCGGTTCGTCGATCTGGCATCTGGTCGCGATGTTCCCGCCCGCCCCCGAAGCCATGATCGAGCGCGGCTACGCGGACTTCGCCGCGCGCTGGAATCCGATCCTCGACGTCTTCGACGAGCAGGGCGTGCGGTTCGCCCACGAGGTGCACCCGTCCGAGATCGCCTACGACTACTGGACCACCCACCGCGCCCTCGAAGCCATCGGCCACCGCCCGGCCTTCGGCCTCAACTTCGACCCCAGCCACTTCGTCTGGCAGGACCTCGACCCGCTCGGCTTCCTCTACGACTTCCGCGACCGCATCTACCACGTCGACTGCAAGGAGGCCCGCAAGCGCCTCGACGGCCGCAACGGACGGCTCGGTTCCCATCTGCCCTGGGGCGATCCGCGCCGCGGCTGGGACTTCGTCTCCGCCGGGCACGGCGACGTCCCCTGGGAGGACGTCTTCCGGATGCTGCGCTCCATCGCGTACCACGGGCCCATCTCGGTCGAGTGGGAGGACGCCGGCATGGACCGGCTGCAGGGCGCCCCGGAGGCGCTGGCCCGGCTGCGCGCCTATGACTTCGAACCGCCGACGGCGACGTTCGATGCGGCATTCAGCAGCGCCGACCCGTCCGGCTCCGCCCCTCCGAGGCCGTCGGGCTCCAGCCCATCCAGCCCATCCAGCCCGTCCGGCACCCCCGCGATCCCGTCCGGCGACTGAGGACGAGCCAGGCCGGAGGCCGCGCGACAAGGACTCCACCACCCACCCGCACGGAAGGCACCGCAATGCCCCGAAGAAGGCCCCGCATACGGACGGCACTGGCACTCCTCGCGAGTACCGCACTGGCCACCGCCTCACTGGCGCTCGGCACCGCCCCCGCCGTCTCCGCCGCCTCGCCGCCCGCCAAGGGCCCGGCCGCGCAGGCCTCGGCCGAGGACTTCCAGCAGGTCACCCTCGCCAAGGGCGCCGAAGAGGTCGGCGAGCCGATGTCGCTGGCCGTCCTCCCCGACCGCAAGGTCCTGCACACCTCCCGCGACGGTGTCCTGCGCCTCACGGACGAGAACGGCACGACGCAGCAGGCGGGCAAGCTGGCGGTCTACAACCACGACGAAGAGGGCCTCCAAGGCGTCGGCGTGGACCCGGACTTCGCGCAGAACCGCGCCATCTACCTCTACTACGCACCGCCGCTGGACACCCCCGCCGGCGACGCCCCGAACGACGGCACGGCCGCCGACTTCACACCGTTCGACGGGGTGAACCGCCTCTCCCGCTTCACCCTCAACGCCGACGGCACCCTCGACAACGCCTCCGAGAAGAAGATCCTCGACGTCCCCGCCTCCCGCGGCATCTGCTGCCACGTCGGCGGCGACATCGACTTCGACAAGGCCGGCAACCTCTACCTGTCGACCGGTGACGACTCCAACCCGTTCGCGTCCGACGGCTTCACGCCCATCGACGAGCGCGACACCCGCAACCCCGCCTACGACGCCCAGCGTTCCGCGGGCAACACCAATGACCTGCGCGGCAAGATCCTGCGCATCAAGGTCGCCGATGACGGCTCGTACACCGTCCCGTCGGGCAACCTCTTCGCCCCCGGCACGGACAAGACCCGCCCCGAGATCTACGCGATGGGCTTCCGCAACCCGTTCCGGATGAGCGTCGACAAGCCGACCGGCATCGTCTACGTCGGCGACTACGGCCCCGACGCGGGCGCCGCCGACCCGAAGCGCGGCCCGGCGGGCCAGGTCGAGTTCGCCCGTGTCACCAAGCCGGGCAACTTCGGCTGGCCGTACTGCACCGGCAACAACGACGCCTACGTCGACTACGACTTCGCGACCAAGGCCTCCGGCGCATCCTTCGACTGCCACGCACCGAAGAACAACTCGCCGCACAACACCGGCCTCGTCGACCTGCCGCCCGCGCAGCCCGCGTGGATCCCGTACGACGGCGGCTCCGTGCCCGAGTTCGGCTCCGGCTCCGAGTCCCCGATGGGCGGCCCCGTCTACCGCTACGACGCCGCGAACGCGTCCCCGGTGAAGTTCCCCGAGGCCTACGACGGCGACTTCTTCGCCGGCGAGTTCGGCCGCCGCTGGATCAAGCGGATCGAGCAGGACGCCGACGGCAAGGTGACATCCATCAACCCGTTCCCGTGGACCGGCACCCAGATCATGGACATGGCCTTCGGCCCGGACGGCGCCCTGTACGTCCTGGACTACGGCACCGCCTGGTTCGGCGGCGACGAGAACTCCGGCCTGTACCGCATCGAGAACGCCACCGACGGCCACTCGCCGGTCGTCGACGCCAAGGCCGACAAGACCTCGGGCCAGGCGCCGATGCGGGTGAAGCTCTCCGCCACCGCGACCGACGCCGACGGCGGCACCCTCACCTACGCGTGGAACTTCGGCGACGGCACCACCGGCACGGGCGCCGCCCCAGGCCACACGTACAAGAAGAACGGCACCTACACCGCGACCGTCACCACCAAGGACCCGACCGGCCGCACCGGCAGCGCCGACGTGCACCTCGTCGTCGGCAACACCGCACCCAAGGTGACCCTCGAACTCCCCGGTAACGGCGAGCTGTTCACCTTCGGCGACGAGGTGCCCTTCAAGGTGAAGGTGACCGACCCGGAGGACGGGACCATCGACTGCACCAAGGTCAAGGTCACCCACATCCTCGGCCACGACAGCCACGGCCACCCCGTGACGTCCGCCAACGGCTGCTCGGGCGTCATCAAGACCAGCGCCGACAGCGAGCACGACCCGAACGCCAACGTCTTCGGTGTCTTCGACGCCGAGTACACCGACAAGGGCGCCAACGGACAGCCCGCGCTCACCACGCACGACCAGCACGTCACCCAGCCCAAGCACCGCCAGGCCGAGCACTTCGGCGACTCCAAGGGCGTCTCGGTCGTGAACCACACGCCCGCCAACGGCGGCAAGACGGTCGGCGACATCAACAACGGCGACTGGATCTCCTTCAAGCCGTACCTGATCTCCCAGGCCACGTCCCTCACCGCCCGCGTCGCCTCGGCGGGCAGCGGCGGCACCCTGGAGATCCGCAGCGGCTCGCCCACCGGCCGGCTGGTCGGCAGCGCGAAGGTCGAGCCGACCGGGTCCTGGGAGACGTACCAGGACGTGAGCACGGCCATCAACCGTCCGCCCACCACGACCACCACGCTCTACCTGGTCTTCAAGGGCAGGGACGGCGCGGCCCTCTACGACGTGGACGACTTCACCTTCACCACTGGCTGAGCCACCCGGCTGACCCCCTCGCCGACCGGGACGTACGGGCCGAGCAGACCTTGGCCCGTACGCCCCGCCGGAGCAAGGACACCCCATGCACCCCTCCGCACGCCGCCTGGGCATCACCGCCGTCACGGCCGCCGCCCTGCTCGCCACCATGGCGCTGCCCGGCGCCGCCGCACCCGCCCACCACCGCGACACCGGCCGCGTCCTGGTCTTCTCCAAGACCGCCGGCTTCCGGCACGACTCCATCCCCGACGGCATCGCCGCCCTCAAGGAATTGGGCAGCGCCGGCTCCCTCACGGTCGACGCCACCGAGTCCGCGGACGCCTTCACGCCCGGCAACCTCGCCCGCTACGACGCCGTCGTCTTCCTGTCGACCACCGGCGATGTCCTCGACGACACCCAGCAGCAGGCGTTCGAGGACTACGTCGCCCACGGCGGCGGATACCTCGGCATCCACGCGGCCGCCGACACCGAGTACGACTGGCCCTTCTACGGCGGGCTCGTCGGTGCCTACTTCCAGTCGCATCCGGCCATTCAGCCCGCCACGGTCCGGGTCGAGGACCGCAGCAACCCGGCGACCGCGCATCTGCCGGCCGCTTGGGAGCGCACCGACGAGTGGTACAACTACCGCACCAACCCCCGCGCGCAGGCCCATGTCCTCGCCTCCCTCGACGAGACGACGTACACGGGCGGCACCATGAAGGGCGACCATCCGATCGCCTGGTGCCAGAGCTACGGCGGCGGGCGCGCCTTGTACACCGGAGGCGGTCACACCAAGGAGTCCTACGCGGACCCGGCGTTCCGCGCCCATCTGCTCGGCGGGCTGACGTACGCCGCGGGGAAGGCCGAGGCCGACTGCCGGCCGGACACCGGCTACCGCCCGATCTTCAACGGCCGGACCCTCGACGGATGGAAGCAGGCCGGACCCGGAGGGTTCACCGTCGAGAACGGCACCCTCAACTCCTACGGCGGCATGGGCCTGCTCTGGTACCAGGCCAAGGAGCTGACGGCGTACTCCCTCAAGCTCGACTGGAAGATGCAGGGCGACGACAACTCTGGTGTCTTCGTGGGCTTCCCGGCCTCCGACGACCCCTGGTCCGCCGTCAACAAGGGCTATGAGATCCAGATCGACGCCACGGACGCGCCGGACCGCACCACGGGCGCCGTCTACTCCTTCCAGTCCGCCGACCTCACGGCCCGCGACCGGGCCCTGCGACCGCCCGGACAGTGGAACGCGTACGAGATCAAGGTCCAGGGAGAGCGCCTGCGGGTGTACCTCAACGGAGTCAAGATCAATGACTTCACCAACAAGGACCCCGAGCGGAGCCTGACCGACGGCTACCTCGGTCTGCAGAACCACGGCGCCGACGACCACGTGGCCTTCCGCAACATCCGGATCAAGGAACTGGCGGACCCACAGGCGGCGGCAGCGGACGCGGAGCACGGAGAGGCGCGGGGTAAGTGATGGCTGACCCGACCCGAGAAGCGGCCCGCGAGGAGGGCCGCCCCGAGCGCACCGGCCGCACCGGTGTCTGGCTCGTCGGCGCCCGCGGCTCCGTCGCCACCACCGTGATCGCCGGCTGCGCCGCCCTCACCGCCGGTCTGCACCGGCCCGTCGGCATGGTCACCGAAACCGCCCCCTTCACCGACACCTCCGTCCCCTCCCTCCCGCCCCTCTCCGCCCTCGTCTTCGGCGGCCACGACACCGCCTGCTGCCCGCTGCCCAAACGCGCCGAGGAACTCGCCGCCGGCGGCGTCCTGCCGTACGGCCTGCCGCCCGCCGTACACGCCGAACTCGCCGCCGCCGACGCCGCGATCCGGCCCGGCGGACCGCAGCAGGGCGACACCCGCAGCGACGCCGAACTCATCAGCGCCTTCGCCGCCGACCTGCGCGACTTCGGCCGCGACCACGACCTCGACCGCACCGTCGTCATCAATGTCGCCAGCACGGAACCGGCCCCCGCCGACCCGCACACCGACCGGCTCCCGGCCAGCTCCCTCTACGCCTACGCCGCCCTGCGGGCCGGCTGCCCGTACCTCAACTTCACCCCCTCCACCGGGCTGCACCACCCCCTCCTCCAGGAGATGGCAGCGGTCAGCGGACTGCCGTATGCGGGCCGCGACGGCAAGACGGGGCAGACCCTGCTGCGCTCCGTCCTCGCCCCGATGTTCGCCCAGCGCGCGCTTGCCGTACGCGCCTGGTCCGGTACCAATCTCCTCGGCGGCGGAGATGGCGCGGCCCTCGCCGACCCGGGCGCCGCGGCCGCCAAGAACGCCGGCAAGGCCCGGGTCCTGGCCGACACACTCGGCGCACTCCCCGCCGGCGACCTGCACATCGACAACGTTCCGGCGCTCGGCGACTGGAAGACCGCCTGGGACCACATCGCCTTCGACGGCTTCCTCGGCAGCCGGATGACCTTGCAGACCACCTGGCAGGGCTGCGACTCCGCGCTCGCCGCACCCCTCGTCCTCGATCTGGCCCGGCTCCTGGCCGCCGCACACACCGTCGGCCTGTCCGGCCCGCAACCCGCCCTCGGCTTCTACTTCAAGGACCCGGACGGCGGCCCCGCCGCCCTCGCCGACCAGTACACCGCCCTCCTCGCGTACGCCGGACTGCTGCGGACCGGGACGCGGTCATGAGCCCGGACGGCGGGCCGGGCCGGTCACCGGAGGGCGAGGGAGGGATGGCCGGGCGGCAGCCTGGGTATGTGCCTGAGCCGGGGCCGGGGCCGCGCCCTGGACCCGGGGCCGGCCGCGCGCCGCGCCCCACGAGGAACGGCCCGGTGGTGGGTTCTGTGGGGGAACCTGCCACCGGGCGTGGGCCGGCGGGCGGTACCGGGCCTGCCGGCGCCGACGGGCATACGGGCGGCGGGGGAGCCGCCGACACCGGCGGCGCGGGCCGGGCCTGGGCCGAACTCCTCCGCGTCTCGGCCCTCTTCAGCGTCCCGGGCGATCTGCTCGCGGGCGCCACCGCCGCCGGTCACCGGCCGAACCACCGCACCGCGCTCGCGGCCTGCGCCTCCCTCTGTCTCTACGAGGCCGGTATGGCGCTCAACGACTGGGCCGACCGCGATATCGACGCCATCGAACGCCCGAGCCGCCCGATCCCGTCCGGCCGGATCGCACCGTCCGCCGCCCTCGCCGCGGCCGGTGGCCTGACCGTCGCCGGGCTCGCCCTCGCCGCCGCGGCCAGCCGCCCCGCCCTGCTCACCGCCACCGCCCTCGCGGCCACGGTCTGGGCCTACGACCTGCACCTCAAGAACACCCCCGCGGGCCCGGCCGCCATGGCCTGCGCCCGCACCCTGGACCTGCTCCAGGGAGCCGTCGCAACCGCTCCTCCCGGCACCGCGCGACAGCGACGGCCGGAAGACACCGGCCGTGCGGACACCCGGCATCCCTCCGGGGCCGCCCGGTCCGCCCGCGCGGCGCTGCCCTCCGCGGTGCTGCTCGGCGCTCACACCCTCGCCGTCACCACCGTCTCGCGGCGCGAGGCCCAGGGCAGCTCGTCCGCCCTTCCGCTGGCCGGACTGGCGGCGGTTGCGGCCGTGGCAGGCGCAGCCATGGGCGGCCGGGGCCGGGATCGGGGGCGGGCTCACGGCCGAAGCCGAGGTCGACCGGCGGGGTACCGCTCGGCGGCTCGTCGCCCGGCTGCGTACGGCTTGGCCGCGGGCCGCCCGGCTGCGTACGGCTTGGCCGCGTCGGCCAACTCCGCGACCGATTCCCCGACCAATTCCCCGACCGATTCCGCGGCTCACTCCGCGACCCCCTCACCGTTCACCGCCGCGCTCGTCGCCGGGTACGGCGTCACCGCGGCCCGTCCGCTCCTCCAGGCGGTCCTCAACCCCTCGCCGTACTTCCTTCAGCGCGCCGTCGGCGGCGGAATCCGCGCCATGATCCCGCTCCAGGCGGCGCTCACCGCCCGCGCGGGCGCGCCCCGTACCGCGGCCGCCCTGCTCGCGCTGATCCCCGCCGCCCGGCGCCTGTCCCGGAAGGTCAGCCCGACATGACCCCGACGACGACCACGCCCTTGCGGCTGGCCTACGGCACCAACGGCCTCACCGACCTCCGCCTCACCGACGCCCTCGCGCTGCTCGCCGACCTCGGCTACGACGGGGTGTCGCTGACCCTCGACCATATGCACCTCGACCCGCTCGCCCCCGGACTGGCGGCCCGCACCGCCGATATCGCCCGCCGCCTGGGCGAGTTGGGGCTCTCCGTGGCTATCGAGACCGGCGCACGGTACGTCCTGGACCCCCGCCGCAAACACCACCCCACGCTTCTCGACCCGGACCCGGAAGCCCGCGCGGCCCGTACCGGACTGCTGTGCACCGCCGTTCGCGTCGCCGCCGACCTGGGCGCGACCGCCGTCCACTGCTTCAGCGGCGTCCGCCCGGACGGCACCTCCGAGGACACCGCCTGGGACCGCCTCGCCGGCTCCCTCGGCCCGGTCCTCGAAGCCGCGGCGGACGCCCGGCTGCCGCTCGCCCTGGAGCCCGAGCCCGGCCACCTCGTCCCCGACCTCGCCGGTTTCCACTACCTCCGCGCCGTACTCGGCAGCCCGGAGGCCACGCTGTTCGGCCTCACCCTGGACATCGGCCACTGCCGGTGCCTGGAGCCCGATCCACCCGCCACCTGTGTACGGGCCGCGGCCCCATGGCTGTGGCATGTGCAGATCGAGGACATGCGGCGGGGCGTCCACGAACATCTGCCGTTCGGCACCGGTGAGATCGACTTCCCACCGGTCCTGGACGCCCTGAAGGACGTCGGCTACCGGGGCCTGGTGAGCGTCGAACTACCCCGCCACTCGCACGCGGGCCCCCAACTCGCCGCCTCCTCCCTGCACTTCCTCCGGACCGCCGAACAGCGGAGCACCGAGCAGCGGAGCGCCGAGCAGGACACCGCCGTAGCGCGCTCCGCCGTCCCGAGCCCCGCCGTCCCGAGCCCCGCCGGGCAGCGCACTGCCGGACAGCCCGTCGACGGACAGCCCGCCGCCGGACAACGCCCGGCGCCCGTACCGGAGCACCCCACCCACACCGCCGCTCGCCGGGGAGACACCCCATGCTGACCCCCGAACAGCGCCTCACCCGCCTCCACGACTCGCTGCGCGCCCGTCTCAGCACCCCCGCCCGAACCTGGCTCACCAGCGCCCTGGCGGAGGCCGCGCAGGGCGACAGGCCCACCCCGGCGGCCGACTCACCAACCCCCTGGGAGATGCGGTTCGCCTCGGCCGGGCGGTACTGCACCCGGCCCGATCCGCCGTATGAGCCGGACCCCGAAGCAGCCGAGGCGGCTCGGGTGCTCCTGCTGTGCACGGCCCGCGCCGACGCCCCGACCGTCACCCGGCTCTCTCTGCACGGCACCGCCGCCGAACGCTGCGCCGTACTCCTGGCCCTGCCCCACCTGGCGCTCGGTCCGGCAGCCAAGCACCTGGTCGAGGATGCGCTGCGGACGAACGACACCCGGCTGGTCGCGGCCGCCGTCGGGCCGTACGCCGCACGTCACCTGGACGCCCACGCCTGGCGGCACGCCATCTTGAAGTGCCTTTTCACGGGCGTCCCCGTGGCAGCCGTGGCCGGCCTCGCGCAGCGCGCCCGGGGCGACACCGAACTCGCCCGGATGCTCGGCGACTACGCCCGCGAGCGCACCGCCGCCGGCCGCGCCCTTCCCGACGATCTCCACCGCGTCCTGGCCCTCACCGCACTCACCCCCGCTCACCACCTCCCCAACGGACCTCAGGCCTCCACGGAGCCCTAGGGCGTGTCCGCAACGTCCCGCCTGGCCTCCGGGCGAACGACGGGACTTCGCGGACATGCCCCTGCAACTCCGCAGCCCCGCAGAGCCGAAGCCCTTCAGAGCCCTGGCCGTTCAGAGTCCTGGCTCCCACCCCGCGAGGAGTCCCCGATGCGCATCTTCGACCCGCACATCCATATGACCTCCCGCACCACCGACGACTACGAGGCACTGCACGCCGCCGGCGTCCGAGCCGTCGTCGAGCCCTCCTTCTGGCTGGGGCAGCCCCGTACTTCGCCCGCCAGCTTCTTCGACTACTTCGACTCCCTGCTCGGCTGGGAACCCTTCCGCGCCGCCCAGTACGGCATCGCCCACCACTGCACGCTGGCCCTCAACCCGAAGGAAGCCAACGACCCCCGCTGCACCCCCGTCCTCGACGCCCTACCCCGCTACCTCGTAAAGGACTCGGTCGTCGCCGTCGGCGAGATCGGCTACGACTCCATGACCCCCGCCGAGGACACCGCCCTCGCCGCCCAGCTCCAGCTCGCTGCCGACCACGGCCTGCCGGCGCTCGTCCACACCCCCCATCGCGACAAGGCCGCCGGCCTCCGCCGCACCCTGGACGTCCTGCGCGAATCCGCACTGCCCCCCGAGCGCGTCGCCCTCGATCACCTCAATGAGACAACCGTAGGCGAGGCCACTGACAGTGGCTGCTGGCTGGGCTTTTCCCTCTACCCCGACACCAAGATGACCCCCGAGCGCATGGTCCGGATCCTGCGGCTGCACGGCACCGACCGGGTGCTGGTCAACTCCGCGGCGGACTGGGGCCGCAGCGACCCGCTCAAGACGCGCGAGGCGGGTGACGCGATGCTCGCGGCCGGCTTCAGCGAGGACGACGTCGACCAGGTGCTGTGGCGCAACCCCGTCGCCTTCTACGGACAGAGCGGCCGGCTGAACCTGAACAGCCCCCGGCCGCCCGGCGCGCTGCACGAGGGCAACTCCATCCTCCGCGGCGGGGAATGAGGAGGTACGGCCATGCGCTTCCGCCACCCGGACGGGTCCACCGTCCACCTCGCCTACTGCACCAATGTCCACCCCGCGGAAACCCTCGACGGCGTCCTCGCCCAGCTGCGCGACCACTGTGCACCGGTCCGCAAACGCCTGGGCCGGGACCGTCTGGGCATCGGACTCTGGCTCGCCAGGGACGCCGCCCGTGCCCTGACCGCCGACCCGGCCGCACTGCGCCGCCTCCGCCGGGAGCTCGACACCCGTGGCCTGGAGGTCGTCACCCTCAACGGCTTCCCCTACGAAGGGTTCGGCGGCCAGCGGGTCAAGTACCGCGTGTACCGGCCCGATTGGACGGAGGCCGCCCGGCTCGACCACACCACCGACCTGGCGCGGCTGCTGACCGCCCTGCTCCCCGACGACGCCGCCGAGGGCACCATCTCCACCCTTCCGCTCGCCTGGCGCACCGACTTCGACCCGGTCCGCGGCGCCGCCGACCGCCGCGATACCGCCCTCGACGCGCTGCGCACCCTCTCCGGCCGGCTGGACGCCCTCGAAGACCTCACCGGCCGCTCGATCCGCATCGGCCTGGAGCCGGAGCCCGGCTGCCTCATCGAGACCACCGCCGATGCCATCGGTCCCGTCACCGCCCTCCGCCGGCACCCGGCAGCGGGGCGCCACGCCCGGATCGGCCTCTGCCTCGACACCTGCCACCTCGCCACCTCCTTCGAGGACCCCCACGACGCGCTCGCCGCGCTGCACCGCGCCGCCGTGCCGATCGTCAAGTCCCAGCTCTCCGCCGCGCTGCACGCCGAACACCCCGGGCACACCGCCGTACGCACCGCCCTCGGCGCCTTCGCCGAGCCCCGCTTCCTCCACCAGACCCGCACCCGCAGCCCACAGGGCGCGCTCCTGGCCACCGACGACCTCGACGAGGCGCTCGCCGAGGGCAGCGGCCTGCCCACGGCCGGCCCCTGGCGCGCCCATTTCCATGTGCCGCTGCACGCCCCGCCCCAGCCGCCGCTCACCTCCACCATGGCCGTCCTCCAGGACACCCTCGCCCTCCTGGTCGGCGGACCGGTCCCGCGCACCCACCACCTGGAGGTGGAGACCTACACCTGGCAGGCCCTGCCCCCCGAGCTGCGCCCGCGTACCCGCGGCCGGCTCATCGACGGGATCGCCGCCGAACTCTCCCTGGCCCGCGATCTGCTGACCGACCTGGGCCTCAAGGAGCTGCCATGACCGGCCCGAAGCACACCGCCCCGGAGCCCGCCCCCGTGCAGCGCCTTCTGGTCCTCGATGTCGTCGGCCTCACCCCGCGCCTGATGGCCCATATGCCGTATCTCTCCGAGCTCGCCGAAGCCGGTGCGTACCGCCCGCTGAGCACGGTGCTGCCCGCCGTCACCTGCAGCGTCCAGTCGACTTTCCTGACGGGGACGACACCCGCCGGACACGGCATCGTCGGCAACGGCTGGTACTTCCGCGACCTCGGCGAGGTCCACTTCTGGCGGCAGCACAACGCGCTGGTCGGCGGCGACAAGATCTGGGACGCCGCACGCCGTACGCACCCCGGCTACACCGTCGCCAATGTCTGCTGGTGGTACGCGATGGGGGCGGACACCGACTGGACCGTGACGCCCCGCCCGATCTACTACGCCGACGGCCGCAAGGAACCCGACTGCTACACCCGGCCGCCCGACCTGCACGACGAACTCACCGAGTTGTTCGGCCCGTTCCCCCTGTTCACCTACTGGGGGCCCACCGCCTCCCTCGCCTCTTCACAGTGGATCACCGACGCCACCCGCCACCTCCACCGCACCCGCCGCCCCGACCTCACCCTCGCCTACCTCCCGCACCTGGACTACGACCTCCAGCGCTACGGCCCCGACGACCCCCGCTCGCACGCCGCCGCCACCGCACTCGACAGCGTCCTCGCCCCCCTGCTGGACGAGGCCCGCACCGTCGGCACCACCGTCGTCGTGCTGTCCGAGTACGGCATCACCCGGGTGCGCCGGCCCGTCGACATCAACCGGGCGCTGCGCCGCGCCGGGCTGCTGGAGGTGCACACCCAGGACGGGATGGAGTACCTCGACCCGACCGCCTCCCGTGCCTTCGCGGTCGCCGACCACCAGATCGCGCATCTCTACGTCCGGCGGCCCGAGGACCTCGCCGCGACCCGCGAGGCGCTCACCGGCCTCCCCGGGATCGCGCAACTCCTCGACGACAAAGGCAAGAAGGAGTACGGCCTCGATCATCCGCGGTCCGGTGACCTCGTCGCGCTGGCCGACCCCGACGCCTGGTTCACCTACTACTACTGGCTCGACGACGCCCGCGCGCCCGACTTCGCCCGGCTCGTCGAGATCCACCGCAAACCCGGCTACGACCCGGCCGAACTCTTCATGGACCCGCGCGACCCGTACGTACGGCTGCGCGCCGCTGCCGCCCTCGCCCGCAAGAAGACCGGGATGCGCTACCGGATGGCGGTCGTCCCGCTCGACCCCGAGCCGGTCCGCGGCAGTCACGGACTGCTGCCCGCCGATCCCGCCGACGGCCCGGTCCTCATCTGCTCACGGCCGGACGTCCTGCCCGCGGCCCCCGCCGCCACCGAGGTGAAGCCGCTGCTGCTGCAGCTCGCCGGCCTCACCTGAACCGCCCCGGCCCCACAACGCCCCCCTTCACCCCCCAAGTCCTTCACAAGGAGCCCACCATGACCCACGACCCGGAGCACACCCGCGACCTCGCCCGCCGGCTCGCCCGCCGCAGATTCCTCGGCGTCGCCGCCGGCACCACCGCCGCGGCGCTGCTCGGCGCGCAGACCGCCGCCGCCGCGCCCACGGCCGCCCCGGCGGCACCCGGCCGGCGCCGGCTGCTGCCCCCCGGCCGGCTCGGCATCCAGCTCTACACCCTGCGCGACCAGACCGGATCCCTCGGCTTCGCCCGGGTCTTCGAGGAACTCGCCCGCTACCACTACGACGAGGTCGAGTTCGCCGGCTACACGCAGGGCAGCGCGGGCCCCATCAGCCTGGCCCAGCTCAAGCGCCTGATGCGGGACAACGGGCTGCGCGGCGTCGGCAGCCACGTCGGTTACTCCTCCACCGACCCCCAGGCGTACACCTTCGCCACTCGGCTCACCCAGGTCCTCGACGACGCCGAGGCGCTCGCTCTGCCGTATGTCGGCACGCCCTCCAGCCCCGACCGCTACGGCAACACGGTCGACGCCTGGAAGCGCGCCGCCGAGGAATTCAACACCTACGGAGCCGCCGCGAGGGCCCGTGGCCTGCGCTTCTACCACCACAACCACGCCGACGAATTCTCCTTCGCCACCGACAACCCGCGCGTCCGCCTCTATGACGTACTGCTCGCCGAGACCGACCCCGAACTGGTCTTCCTGGAGATGGACATCTACTGGGCGTATGTCGCCCAGTACCGCTTCTCCCGGCGCCCCGACGGCACCCCCGCCCCCTTCGAACCCCTCGACTACGTACTGAAGGCCCCGCACCGCTACCCGCTCTTCCACGTCAAGGACGGTGAGCACGACACCGCCGCCCAGGACGGCTACCACATGACCGATGTGGGGGACGGCGATATCGACTACGGACGATTCCTGGCCACCGTGTACCGCCGTAGGGGCGATCGCCACCGCGACCACCACTGGATCGTCGAGCGCGATGACGCCGTCGACCCGGCCGCCAACCCGGCCGGCTCCCTGTCCACCGCCGACCGCTCGGCCCAACACCTCCGCCGGCTGCGCGGATAGCCGGCGCGGGGCGGGACCACCGCCCGCCGCGTCTCGCGGCCGCTCCGGGCTGCCCGGTTCCCCGCTCCGGCCGGAGCGGGTTGCCCGCGGTCCGATCCGCGAGACCGGCCCGGCCGCCGGCCACCGTCCGGGTAATGTGCACCCGATCACGAAGGAAGCATCAGAAGTACGACACCGCACCAGGCATCCGAACCACGAATGGCGAGACGCACATGAGCGAGGGGACAGCACCGGCGGCCGGCGAAGCGGCCGCCATCGCCGACGAGGCGGCCCGTGAACGGCTGAGCTATCTGCGCAGCAGCATCGACAACCTCGACGCCGCCCTGGTGCATCTGCTCGCCGAGCGCTTCAAGTGCACCCAGCAGGTCGGTGAGCTCAAGGCCCGGCACAGCCTGCCGCCCGCCGACCCGGCCCGCGAGGCCGCACAGATCGAGCGGCTGCGACGGCTGGCCGAGGACGCCAAGCTGGATCCGGCCTTCGCCGAGAAGTTCCTGAACTTCATCATCGGGGAGGTCGTCCGCCACCACCGGGCGATCGCCGACCGTACGCAGGAGGAGACCGGGGAGCCGGCCGCCGGCTGAGCCCGTACGCACGTCGGACGAGGGCGGGCGGTGCCTTCGCGGCACCGCCCGCCCTCGCCGCATACCGTGCACGCGAACTTCGCCTCCACCACGGCGTGTTGGTGCTGGGCGCCGGGAGCGCCCGCGGTCCACGGGCGGACCGCGCCGCCGCCGGGGGCCACGCGGTCGCCTCACCCAGCTGGTCCCGTCGCCCGCGCCGAGTGACACTCGCCATACCTGACGCCGGCCGGTGCCGCAGTGCCGCCCTGCCCACTACTGTCCAGTAACACGGTTCCTCCGGGAGCCGCCGAGCGCCACCACCCTGCCCCTCCGGCCGTGCACCGAGAGCGGAGACACCCGATGGCACCCACCGCCGAACCCCCCTCGAACCCGCAGCGGAACGAGCGCACCACGCCCGCCCCGACGCTCCTCCTCAAGCCGGGAACCTCCTGGCAGGACGCCTGGCAGCGCAGCCTGGCCGCGGCTCCCGAAGCCTTCCGCGACGACCAGGCCCTCAACCTCTGGGCCGCTGCCTGGCATCCGGACGGCGATCCGCTGTCCGCCACCAGCCCCATCGACGGCACCCCCATCGCCGGCCCGCCCCGGCTCGACGCGGACGCCGCGCTGCACGCCGTACGTGCCTCCCTCGACCAGCACCGGGCCTGGCGCCATGTGCCGTTGGCCGAACGCAAGGCCCGGATCTCCGCCACCCTCGACGCGCTGACCGAGCACCGCGAACTGCTGGCGCTGCTGCTCGTGTGGGAGATCGGCAAGCCCTGGAAGCTCGCACAGGCCGATGTCGACCGCGCCATCGACGGCGTCCGCTGGTATGTCGCCGAGATCGACCGGATGGTCGCCGACCGCACGCCGCTGCCCGGTCCGGTCAGCAACATCGCCAGCTGGAACTACCCGATGTCGGTGCTGATCCACGCGATGCTCGTCCAGGCGCTGGCCGGCAATGCGGTGATCGCCAAGACGCCCACGGACGGCGGTCTGGTCTGTCTCACGCTCGCCTGCGCCCTGGCCGCCCGTGAGGGGGTCCCGGCCACCCTCGTCAGCGGCAGCGGCAAAGAGCTCTCGCCCTCGCTCGTCCGCTCGCCGGAAATCGGCTGTGTCTCCTTCGTCGGCGGCCGGGACACCGGCGCCCGCGTCGCCACCGCCGTCGCCGACCTCGGCAAACGCCACATCCTGGAGCAAGAGGGCCTCAACACCTGGGGCATCTGGAACTACACCGACTGGCAGTCCCTGACCCCCCTGGTGCGCAAGACCTTCGACTACGCCAAGCAGCGCTGCACCGCCTACCCCCGCTTCGTCGTCCAGCGCGAGGCCTTCGCCGACTTCCTCGCCGCGTACCTCCCCGCCGTACGCAGTGTCCGGTTCGGCCACCCCCTGGCCGTCGCCGACCCCGCCGACCCGCTGCCCGAACTCGACTTCGGCCCGCTGATCAACGCCGCCAAGGCCAAGGAGCTCGCCGACCTCACCACCGAGGCGATCTCCCGGGGCGCCGTCCCCCTGCACCGCGGCACCCTCGCCGACGGCCACTTCCTGCCCTCCCAGGACACCTCGGCATACTTCCCGCCCACCACCCTCCTGGCCCCGCCCTCCGCTTCCCCGCTCCACCACGCCGAGCCGTTCGGCCCCGTCGACACCCTCGTCCTCGTCGACACCGAGGCCGAACTCCTCGCCGCCATGAACGCCAGCAACGGCGCCCTGGTCGCCAGCCTGTCCTGTGACGACAAGGGCACCTTCGACCGTCTCGCCCCACAGATCCGCGCCTTCAAGGTCGGCCACGGCAAGCCCCGTTCCCGCGGCGACCGCGATGAGCTCTTCGGCGGCTTCGGCAACTCCTGGAGCGGCGCGTTTGTCGGCGGCGAACTCCTGGTCCGCGCGGTGACCGAGGGCCCGGCATCCGAACGGCTGCCCGGCAACTTCCCCGACTACCACCTGATGCCGTAGCCGCACTGCCGCACCGGCGGTCCGGCGGTCCGCCCGGAGCCGGCCGTACGGATCATGGTGGGCCCGCCGACGGCGCCGGGGTGATCCGCAGGACGTGCCCTACCCGATTCCCTGCCGGCCGGGCAACGAGGCGGACCGCCGGTCCGCGGCCGCCGGCACCGCACGCTCCACCACTTGCAACAGCAGCGTGCGGTGCCGCAGCGGCGGCTCCTGCCGTCCCTCCGACGCGAGCAGCAGCAGATCACCGACGGCGGCAGGGGGCATCCCGCGGCTACCCGCAGACGCTCCCGCAGCGACGAAAGCCCCCGTGGCCTGCGTGGACCACTGAGATGCGCAATTTATCCATCATTGCCCATAAATCGAGGTTATGTGGCGGACGGATATGCAGGTGAAAGGCACTCCGAAACCTTGGTATTGTTGTCCATGTCGCCGCGGGGAACGCCCCGTGAAGATCGCACCTAGTCCGGGTGGCGGAATGGCAGACGCGCTAGCTTGAGGTGCTAGTGCCCTTTATCGGGCGTGGGGGTTCAAGTCCCCCCTCGGACACTCAAATACGCACATGTCAGCGGGTTGTGACCGTACGGTCACAACCCGCTGATCTGCGTGGTACTCCAGCCCAAGGCAGAAGTCGGCGTAGAGCGGGACCTTGTCGCCTTGTGCTTCATGCCTCGTGCGGTGCGGTACTCAGTACGTCACCGGGCCTTGGCGGCGCAGGCGCCGGCCGCGCACGCGGTGAGCCAGGTGTCGAAGTCGGCGTCGTAGCTGGCACCGATGCCGGTGTTGTAGACGGCGTAGCCGCCTTCGTAGTCGCCCGTCCGGAAGTGCGTGAGCATGGTGGCGATGTCCGCCGGGTGCTTCTCGAACATGTAGCGGACCGCGAGGTAGCCCCAGGGATAGGTGCGGGTCACATCGCTGTTGTCGTAGGTGCTCTGGAACAACGTGCTCAGCTTGTAGGTGTGCTTTCCGGCCTCGGAGACCGCCTCGTCATCGGTGATCTTGCGGTAGCCGTACGAGACGTACTCGGCGAGTCCCTCGATCCACCAGACGTCCGGGACCGACGTCTGCTTGCCGAAGTCGCCCTTCATGTCGTCGCGGGCGTCGAGGTAGTGCGTGTATTCGTGGTTGAGGTTCCAGATCCGGGCCGGGAAGCCGTTGTCGTCGCTCCTCTGGTACATGATGGACAGGGGCTTGTTGTCGGGTTTGGCGGGGTCGCCGATCATGGTGATGCCGCCGTTGTTCGTGTCGACGCCGTAGATCGCCCCGGCGTAGGTCTGGTAGTCGTTGCGACTGCCGAACACGGAGAACTGGATGGTCGACTCGTACTGGCCGGGGATCGGGCCGTCGTCCTTCACGAGGCTGTGGACGTACGAGTCCTCTTTCAGGACGCTTTCGCATGCGGCGTCGAGTTCGGCGGCGGTCAGCGCCTGCGCCTTGATGGTGTGTGTCGTGTCGCAGGTGTGGGAGACCGGGAGGGCCGCCTTCGTGAGTTGCCCGGCCAGGTCGCAGACGGCGTAGTACGAGCAGTTGTCCTTGTCGTAGGAGTCGGCCTGTGAGGCGACCGTGACCCACAGGGGGGCAGTCGGGCCGGTGATCTTCGAGGCGTCCAGCAGGCTCTTCATCAGCGGCCGGACCTTGTCCCGGAGGGCCGCATGCTCGACGTAACGCGCCACGTTCATACCGGCGTTGGAGTCCAGGTAGGACTTGTCGGTGCCCAGCAGGTCCTTGTGGTCCAGCGCGAACGAGTTGACCGTGTCGACGATGCTCGGGTCGGCCGTCACCGCCTTCACATACTCCGGATTCCAGTTTCCGCGCCAGAGCGGGGTGTAGACGTCGTTGACGGCCGCCAGCATGCTGGGGATGTCGTCGTAGGAGCTGTTGTACCCGGTGAGCACCTTCTTGTAGACGTCCAGATAGCGGGGCTGCTCGTTGGCGCTGTCGGTGAGGATCATGACCTCGCCGAGGACATCGCCGTTCTTCGAAGTGACGTCCTTGGAATGGGAGTTGGCGAAGAAGCCGTCCAGGCCGCCCTCGACGGCCGTCGCCAGGGTCTTGCCGTATTCGCCGACATCGTCCGAGTGGTTGGACTGCACGTAGTAGCCGGCGCGCAGGAAGAGCACGAGCTGCCACGTGTTCGCCGAGTTGTCCCCGGGATAGGCCGCCGCCGCGTCCTTGAAGGCGCTGGCTATGGTGACCATCTGGTCCTCGCGGAACACGTTGTACGCGTCTTTTCCGGTGACCGAGAAGAGGCTGTTGATGCACTCCATGGTCGCGGCTTTGACGGCCGTGACCAGTTCGGGTCCGGTCCGGCTGCCGAAGTCGCCGGGGCTGCAGGAGGCCGCCGCAGTCGGTGAAGTGGGGGGTTTTGTCGCGCTGAGTGGGGGGCGCTGGGCGGGGGAGAGCGGCCGGCGCTGCACATCCGGCCGTTCGCCCGTGCCGACGGTCGAGCCGATGGGCGGCGGTGTGGGGTGGGGTGTGAGATGGGGTGCGGTGCGGGGTCCGGTCACGGGTTTGGCGACGGCTGTCGGATGGGGCGTGGCCGCCGCCGGCGTCGCCAGGCAGGCGATCGTCGCGAAGACGGCCACGCCGTCGACCACACATCTGGGCCAGGTGAAGCGGTAGCGCATCCCTGCTCCTTCGTGGGGGGAAGGTGCGCCTCGGGAACCGCGTGAGGCGCGTGTGGCACCTTCTCAGCGCACACCACCCGCCGACAATGATGTGTGACATAGCACCTTGGGCTGACCCGCCATAACGTCCCACGAGGCGTCAACGCCCCGACGTGTCCTCGTCGGTGGCCGGTCCTCGGTGCTGCCGCACATCCCGGTCGGAGCGGATCACGCCCTGCGGCCCGGCCACGCTCCAGGTCCGCGACGCCCACCTCCGCAGATGCGGCGACTGCGCGATGAGCGCGCGGTACGCCGCGGTGGCGGAGCTGACGAGCGTATCCGCAATCTCGTCGGCGAGGCTCTCACGCCGCCAGGCCAGCACGTAACGGCACCACAGCGGTGTGCCGGTCAGCGGTTTGATGAGGACGCCGGGGACCGGACGGAGCGTCGCCTGCACGATGGAGACCCCGAGACCCTCTGCGATCATGTTCTGCAACTGCATCTGGTCGCCGAGGAATTCGTGCACCGTCGCCGGGGTGAAACCGGCCGACTCGCAGGCCGCGTAGAACACCCCCGGCCAGCCGGCCCCGTCGTCCGGAGTGACGAACCAGGCGTCGTCGGCCAGATCTGCGAGCCCGGCCTCCAGGCAGTGTTTGAGCCGGTGATTCGCCGACAGGGCAACGAAGGACGGCTCGGTGACGATCCCGCGATGCGCGACGGCGGCCGAATGCCATAGCTCCAGCCCGGGATAGTCGGCGGCGATCGCCGCGTCCACCTCGCCGTCCTCCAGGAGTTGGACGATTTCCGAGGACGGATACACACTGCTCACCGTGAGCGCGAGGTCGGGCAGCCGGCTCCGGAGCCGGACGACCATGCCGGACAGGACCGGGGAGTTGGTCGCGGCGAGACGGAGGGGCCGACGCGCTCGCGCCACGCTCTCGGCCGGGCGGTGCCCTATGGCATCCGCGCGGGCCAGGACGTCACGGGCCTGCGCCAGGACCCCCGCGCCGTACGGTGTCAGCTCGACACCCGATATGTTCCGCTCGAACAGCGGCTTGCTGAAATAGCGCTCGATGCGCCTGAGTTGTGTGCTCATCGCCGGCTGCGAGTAGCCCAGCTCCGATGCGGCCCGTCCCACACTCCCGGCATCGGCGATCGCACACAGCACTCTCAGGTGCCGAAGCTCCAGCTCCATGTGCCCACCCCTCCCATCGGGTCAGTGCATCATCGGCATGACTCGTCCTTGATGCCCTGCGTCCCAGCGTCGGTCCTTCCAGGCAGTGTCCGGTGGGTCAATTCCAGGCAGGTCGTGCGCACGCCTCCACACTGCGTGGCGGCGTCCGCACGTTGATTCGCTCCGATTCCCCGCCCGACGCCGCTGAGTATGCCCATGCAGACAGGGCGCCCGCCGAGTCTCGACGCATCTTCCCCGCCGGTGCGTGTCCGCTCAACGAGGGCGGTTCCACAGCAGCGATCGGGGACAAGCGACGCCGAACGCCCTCGTTCGCGCTTGAGGTACGGCCTGGTCGGCTTCCTCATGGCGTCCGGACGCGTCGGCAGCCTCCTCGGCGCCACGCTCACCCCGCGACTACGGCAGCCGCAGCTCACCCCGCATCACCGGCGTGTACATAGGGTTACCGGCGTGTGCGTACGGTGCGCGCTCGTCCCGTCGGACGACAGTGGAAACCCCTGCTGAGCAGGGGTTTTTTGTGTTTCCGGGCAACGCCGGAAAAAAGTCTGAATTGCCTGTTCCATCCCCTTTAGTGGGGAGTATGCTAAATGAAGGCCTGCGGGGCGAGCGAGGGAGTCCGACCGACTGGCCTCGGGGAAGGCAGCTCTGGTTGCCGCCGAGGACATGAAGGAAGGCCGGGCTGAGAGGTCGAAAGGTCGTAAGACCGGACGGCGACCCCTAGCACCTGATCCGGACAATGCCGGCGAAGGGAGCCCACCTCGTAGGTCGTTAGTGTGCGTCGATCCGTCGATCCGTCGGTCAGTCGCTGCGCATCAGATCCGCACACTTCTCCCCGATCATCATCGTGGTGATGCAGGGGTTCACCGCGGGCAGGAACGGCATCACCGAAGCGTCCGCCACCCGCAGGCCGGTCACGCCCTTGACGCGCAAGTGGGGGTCGAGTGGCGTCGCCTGATCATCAGCGGGGCCCATCTGGACGGTACATGCGGGGTGGTAGACCGTGTTGTGCGTGGTGCGGATGTAGTCGAACAGATCGGCGTCGGAGTGGGTGGACGGGCCGGGGGCGAGTTCGGTGCCGGCCCAATCGACCATCGGCTTCTGGGAGATGATCTCGCGGGCGAGGCGCAGGCCGTGGGTCATGACGCGGATGTCGTGTTCGTGGGTGAAGTAGCGCGGGTCGACCTTGGGCTTGTCGCGGAAGTCGCGGGTGCGCAGCCGGACCGTGCCCACCGAGCGGGCCCGGGTGACGTTCGGGGTGAGGCAGAAGGCGTTCTCCGAGGTGGGGTAGCCGTGGCGGTAGGTGTTCATGTCGAAGGGCACCTGGCCGTAGTGGAACATCAGGTCCGGGCGGTCGAGGCCGGGCTCGGTGTTCGCGAAGATGCCGATCTCCCACCACTGGGTGGACGAGTTGACCATGGGCTGTTTGGCGTCCCACATGATCACGCCCTCCGGGTGGTCCTGGAGGGAGGAGCCGACGCCGGGGGAGTCGACGATCGGCTCGATA
This sequence comes from Streptomyces sp. NPDC048434, assembly GCF_043200375.1. Taxonomy (NCBI): domain Bacteria; kingdom Bacillati; phylum Actinomycetota; class Actinomycetes; order Kitasatosporales; family Streptomycetaceae; genus Streptomyces; species Streptomyces sp. NPDC048434. The sequence goes on from NZ_JBICXQ010000019.1 coordinate 46,664, forward strand.
CCGGTGGCCCGCAGATGGGTGGCCGGGCCCACACCCGAGAGCATGAGGAGTTTCGGGGAATCGATTGCGCCGCAGGAAACGACGGTCTCGCGGCGGGCGTTGACGGTGCGCGTGTGGATCAGGTCGGGGGCGAGATAGTCCACGCCGGTGCAGTGCCGGGCGGAATCGAAGTTCAGGTGCTTGGCCTGGAGCCCGGTGCGTACCTCAAGGTTCTTGCGGGTGCCCATGACGGGGTGGAGATAGGACACCGAGGCGGAGGAACGGGTGCCGTCCGGGCGGCAGTTGATCTGGAACCAGTTCGCGCCCCGGACGACGGTATGGCCGGTGTTGAACGGCGTGTTCGGGATGCCGGCCGCCACACAGGCCTCCAGAAGCGCCACCCCGCACGGGTCGTGCGGCGGGATGGTGCGCAGGGTGACCGGGCCGTTGCGGCCGTGGTGGTCACCGGGGGCGTCATTGTTCTCCAGCCGCTGGTAGAGCGGGAAGCAGTCGGCCGCGCTCCAGCCCGTACAGCCCATCGCGGCCCACTCGTCGAGGTCCTCGGACGGGGCCCAGAAGGCGATACAGGAGTTGTGCGAGGAGCAGCCGCCGAGCACCTTGGCGCGGGCGTGCCGCATGAAGCTGTTGCCGTTCTCCTGCGGTTCGACCGGGTAGTCCCAGTCGTAGCCGGACTCCAGCAGCCCCATCCAGCGGTCCAGGCGGAGCACGTTCTCGTCCCCGACGTCGGAGGGTCCGGCCTCCAGTAGGCAGACGGTGGCCGTCGGGTCCTCGCTGAGCCGGGCCGCCACGACCGCGCCGGCCGTTCCGCCGCCGACCACGACATAGTCGAACTCGTCCACAGGGGCCTCTTGGGACATCGCGCCGTCTCCAGATCAGGGGGTGGGGGTGCTGCTGCCCGGCCCGCCGTTGCCGGGGGCGACGGCGGCGTGCATGGCCAGGACGCCCGTGCGCTTGCGCTGGACGAACCAGTAGTAGGTGAACCCGCCGATCGCCACGACACCGATGAACAGGAAGGCGCCCCAGCGCAGATACCAGTGCTGCGGGCCGGTCGCGTTGTACACCGCGGCGCGCGGCCAGGCGAGGTTGAGGGACATCCCGAAGCCCCAGAGCACGGCGAGGGCGTTCACCGGAAGGCCGAACCTGCCCAGGGAGAACTTGCCCTTGGCCGGAGTCCAGTTGCCGCGCAGCCGCTGGACCAGCATCGGCAGGGTCACCGCCAGATAGGCCAGATAGATCATGATGATCGCGATGCTGGTGATCACCGAGAAGATCTGCGGCTGGTTGACGTTGATGAGGAGGATGCCGATCGCCACCAGGCCGATGACGACGGCCGGCAGCACCGGCGTCTGGAAGCGCGGACTGACCTTGGCGAGCAGGGAGGCGGCCGGGAGGTTGTTGTCCCGGGCCATCGCGAACGCCAGCCGGATGCCGGCGGTGTGCACCGCAAGCTCGCACACGGTGATCGCGATGACCACACACCAGAGGACGATCTGCCCGATGGTCGAGCCGAGCGTGGAGAGCACCACGTACTGCAGACCGTCCACGGACAGCTGCTTGGCGTGCAGATCGGGCACCGAGAGCAGGGCGAAGAGGAGGATCAGGCCGCCGATGAGGAAGGACGCGATCAGCGCCCGCAGGATCGCGCGGGGCGCGTTGCGGCCGGGGTCCTTGGACTCCTCACCGAGCGACGAGGCGGTGTCGAAGCCGTACATGACGTACGCCGAGGCCAGTGCCGCGGTCAGGAACGCGCCGAAGTAGCCGAGGCTCTCGCCTTGGCCGAGACCGAAGGTGTCGAGCACCACGCCGGGGCCGCGGGTGACATGCGCGGCAAGGAGAATGATCAGGATGACGGCGGCGATCAGCTCGATCGCCACGCCCGCCGAGTTGATCCGCGCCATCAGCTTGACGCCGAAGGCGTTGACCAGGGTGGTGAACGTGATGAGGATCGTGCCGAGCACCACGGCATTCTCGGCCGCGGACTTGCCGGTGCCGTCGCCGATGAACTGGAACCACGACGAGATCTGCGGCAGCGTCACCTGGTACGCCAGCGCCACCGCGGACAGCGACACCATGGTGGCGGTCACCATCATCCAGCCGCCCAGCCAGCCGATGTGCGGCCCGCCGAGCTTCTTGGACCAGTTGTAGACCGACCCCGCCACCGGATAGCGGGCGGCCAGCTCGCAGAAGCACAGCGCCACCATGAGCTGGCCGACGAAGACCATCGGCCAGGACCACCAGTACGCCGGGCCGCCGTGGGCGATGCCGAAGTAGAACAGCTGGAAGGTGCCGGTGAGGATCGAGATATAGCTGATCCCGGCGGCGAAGGTGTGGAAGTTGCCCAGGGTGCGCTTGAGTTCCGGCTTGTAGCCGAGCTCGGCGAGCGAATCGTCGTCGTGCGATCCGTCGGCCCGGGTGCCGGGGCGCGGGGACTCGGAGCCGGTCACTCGAACCACCTCTGCGGACGTGGCGCCGTATTGCGCCAGACGTGCTTGGCCTCCTGGTACTCGGCCAGCCCCGCGGGCCCCAGCTCACGTCCGATGCCCGACTGCTTCATTCCGCCCCACTCCGCCTGCGGCACATAGGGATGGAAGTCGTTGATCCACACCGTTCCCGCGCGCAGCCGGGCGGCGACCCGGTGGGCACGTCCGCTGTCCTGCGTCCACACCGCCCCGGCCAGCCCGTACACCGTGTCGTTGGCGAGCGAGACCGCCTCCTCCTCGTCCCGGAACCGCTCGACGGTCAGCACCGGGCCGAAGCTCTCGTCGCGGACGACGGACATGTCCGGGGTGCACTCGTCCAGCACGGTCGGCAGATAGTAGAAGCCGTTCGCCAGCGACGGATCGTCGGGCCGCGAGCCGCCGCAGAGCAGTACGGCGCCCTCGTCGAGCCCGGCCGCCACATACGCCTCGATCTTCGCGCGGTGCGCGGCCGAGATCAGCGGACCGGTCCTGGCATGCTCGTCGAACGGCCCGCCGAGCCGGATCCGCTGGGCACGGGAGACCAGCTCGTCGACGAACGCATCGTGCAGCTCCTCCTGGACGAGCAGCCGGGCGCCCGCCGAGCAGACCTGCCCGGAGTGCAGAAAGACCGCCATCAGGGCGTAGTCGACGGCGGTGTCGAAATCGGCGTCCGCAAAGACGATGTTCGGGTTCTTGCCGCCCAGCTCCAGCGCGATCTTCTTCACCGTGGGCGCCGCCGCGGCCATGATGCGCCGGCCGGTGACCAGGCCTCCGGTGAACGACACCATGTCCACCCGCGGGTCCTCGGTCAGCGGCGCACCCACGTCCTGGCCGGTGCCCAGCACCAGATTGGCCGCGCCGTCCGGCAGCCCGGCCTCGGCCAGCAGCCGCATGAGGTGGATGGCGGTGTGCGGGGTGAGCTCACTGGGCTTCAGGACGAAGGTGTTGCCGGTGACCAGGGCGGGTGCGACCTTCCAGGCGGTCTGCAGCAGCGGGTAGTTCCACGGGGTGATCAGCGCACAGACGCCGACCGGCTGATGCCGCACCGTACTGTCGATCTCCAGGGCGCCGGCGTCCACCACCCGGTCGGTACCCCCGGCCGCGCCGAGGTTGCCGAAGTAGCGGAAGCAGTTGGCGATGTCATCCATGTCGTATGCGCTCTCGACCAGCCGCTTGCCGGTGTCCAGCGACTCGGCCCTGGCCAGCGCGTCCTTGTCGCGCTCCAGCAGCTCGGCGACGCGCAGCACCAGCCGGCCGCGCTCGGCCGCCGGCGTCCGAGGCCAGGCTCCGTCGTCGAAGGCCGTACGGGCAGCGCCGATCGCCGCCGCCGCGTCCTTCGGCCCGCCCTCGTCCACGGTCGCGACCAGCGTGCCGTCCGCCGGGCAGCGGATCTCCCGCACCTGCCCGTCGGCCGCTGCGGTCCACTGACCGTCGATGAACAGCTCCGGCATGGTGGTGCCTCCGGTCTCCGGGCTCGTACGAGGCGGCAGCGGCAGGCCCGGCGCCCCGGCCGACGGCGTCGGGCCGACGGGCGGCCCGCCGTGCGGACCTCGGTGACGATCACTGCACCGAGAGTAAGGCGGGCGGTGCGGCTCCGCACGGTACGAGGGGCCGGGGGAGAGGGGAGCGGAGGTGGTCGGGGCCGACGGAGTGACGCGAGCGGGCGCACGGGAGAATGGGGGGATGGGCAGTGAGCTGGACCGAGGGCGCGGGCCGGAGCCGGGGCAGGCCCCGGTCGCCGGGCCGACGCCGCACCCCGTCCCCGATGCCGCGGCGTACCTTTCCGGCCGCTGGAGCATCGAGCGCACCGTGTACGACCTGCGGGCCGGTACCGAGGGCGGCTTCCGCGGCACCGCCGAGTTCCGACCCGACCCGGCGGGCGAGACGCTGCTGCACCTCGAGGAGGGGCGGCTGACGTGGGGCGGACAGGTGAACCCGGCGAGCCGCACCCTGCGGCTGCGGCCCCGGCCGGACGGCACCGCCGAGGTCGACTTCGCCGACGGCCGCCCCTTCCACGACCTTGACCTGAGGACCGGCAACTGGAGTGCCGTCCACCCCTGTGCCGAGGACCGTTACGAGGGAACCTTCACCGCCCTCGGGGCGGACACCTGGCGTCTGGAGTGGCGGGTCGGCGGGCCGGCGAAGGACCAGCTGCTGCGCTCGGAGTACCGGCGGCTGGGGTGAGAGCGGCGGGGCCGGTAGGCGCACCTCCGCCGGGCCGGTACGCGGACGCACGGACGGCGCCCCCGAGAGGTCCCCGGGGGCGCCGTCCGTGCGGGTGGCGAGCGAGGGCTCAGGCGGCGGGGAGCTTGCCCCGCCCGAAGAGCTTGCGCTCGTCGTGCAGCGCGAACGGTGTGGTCCTGAGATCGGCGATCTGAATGCCGAAGATCTTCAGTTGCAGCATCAGTTCGGTCTTGAGGTCGTAGCCCGCGCTGAGCGCCCATGCCGGGGCGCCGCCGCGGGATGCTGCGGCCCGTCCGGTGAGGTGGACGGAGAGATCAGCACCGACGCCCGCGGTGTCGTAGAGGAAGACCTGGGCGTGCGCCCCGACGCGGGCCGTCGCGGCGGCCGCACCCTCGACCCGGGGAGCTGCTCCCTTGGTCTGCTGGTGCGCCTCGCGCAGCGGCTGCCATCCGTTCCCGCGGTCGTACTTCGCGCCGACGGCGAACGAGCCGGAGGTGCGCTGGTCGGCATCGAGCACGATGCGGCCGCCCGCGGTGAAGCGGTAGGTGAAGGTGACCTCGGTGCTGACCACGACGGGGACCGGGCCCACCCAGAAGACGTGCCGCCCGGTGACCGCCGCCAGCGGCACCGCGACCTGCCCGGTATCGGCGGTCCCGCGCACCTTGCCGTGCACCTGCCAGCCGTAGGCGTACGAGCCGCCGAGGCCGATGGCCGCGCGCTGCGGCAGCAGGTTCAGCCCGCCGCGCTTCTCGTACTGAAAGATCAGCTCGGGCCGGAACGTCACCTCGCCGGCCAGCCGTGCCGGAGACTTACCGGTCGCCTCCACGCCCTTGGGCAGCGGCACATTGACGCCCAGCCGCAGGGTGGTGAGCGCCTGGGCCGCACCGGGCGGCAGCGCGCCGCGGGGGGAGGCGTGGGCCGCGCGGGTACCGGAGGGGGCGAGCCGGGAGCGCAGGGCCGAGGACGCGGACGAGGCGACGGCCGAGGGGCTCGGAGAGGCCGTGGCCGGGGCGTCCGGGCCACTGCCGGAGGGGGCACTCGCCTCGCCGGACGGTGCGCTCGGACCGTCGGACGGCGCCGTCGGGCCCGCGCCGGAGGAGGCGGGCTTCTGCACGGTGACGCCGGAGGAGAGCGGCTTGACCGTGAGCTCACCGGCTCGCAACGCCGTGCGCCGGTCCACCTTCTGATTGCCGAGCAGCTCGGAGAGCGTCGCGGGGGCGGTGGTCACCCGGACCTCGCCGCCGTGGGACCCGGTGACCTTGCCGACCTTGAACAGCGCGCCGGCGGGGGCGTGCCGGCTGGGCGCGGCGGCGATGACATCGCCGGTCCGCACGCTCTTGCCGGCGGCCGGCTTGACCACCGCCTGCTTGCGGGGCGCGTCGTACGAAGCAAGCTGCACGGCGACCGAACGGCCGGAACTGCCGGGCGCGTCGGACGGCTTGGCGGCCACGGCGCCGCCCTCGGGGCCGGCGGCTCCGTCGCTGCCGTCCGTCAACCCGTCCGGGCCCGCGGACCCGGTGGCCCGTATGGCGGCCGGGGAGGTGCCGGGCTCCTCGGAGTGCGAGAGCAGCGCATGGGTGCCGAGGGCGGCGGGGACGAGTACGCCGACCGCAGCGGCGGGCACCGCGATACGGCGCCAGGAAACAGCCATGGGATTCCTTGATGATGCGGGGGGTGATGGGGGAGGAAAGCGGGGCCGGGCGCCGGACGCCGGGACGGATCCGGACGGCTGGGGAAAAGTCGTCCAAGATCGAACATCTGTAGGGGTTCGGGCGGCTTCCTCGTAGCATGGCGACGAATGATCGCTTTCGCCATGGGGAAAGACACCGAGTCGGGAGGGGACGGGTGGAGACTTCCACAACGGTGCCGGAGGCCGTCGCCGCGCTGCACGCCGGAATCGACGCCCTCGCCGACGAGGTCATCGGCGGTCTCCGCGCCCAACTCCCCTCCTATGCGGCGGTGTCGGTGGACCAGCTCCGGCCACGGGTGCTGGCGTCCCTGCGGAACGGACTGTCAGTGGTGCAGCGCTGGTCCGCGGAGCGGCGGAGCCTCCAGGGCTCCGGGCACGGCGACGGGCGGTCGTACGGCATCCCGGAGACACACCTCGACGCGGTGACGGCCCTGGCCCGGGCACTGCCCGCCGAGGACATCATCTCGGCCTACCGGATCGGAACGGACGTCGTCTGGCGGCGGTTCGGCGAGGAGATGGCGGCCCGGCGCGGCACCGCCGAGGACCTGTTGCCGATCGCCGAGACGCTGCGTGCCTGGGCCGACGCCAACACCCTGCGCATCGTCCGCAGCTGCCGGGTCGGTTTCCCCGGCGACTCGATGACGGACCGCCGGCGCGCGGCGCTGGTCCGCGTCCTGCTGCTCGGCGAGGAGCGATGGTCCAAGTCCCCCTCCGGGGGCGGCGCGTGGGGCGCCGGGCCCGCCGATGACGGCCCGGCCGACGAGTACCGGGCCGACGGATACCCCGACGACGGGGGCGCCGTGGACGGCTGGTACGACCGGAGCGCGCTCCGCCTCCCTTTCCGCGCGTGCCTGCCCGACGCTCCCCCGGACCGCGCCCCCGAGCCGGGTCGCATCCCGCAAGCGACCGGCCATCCCGGCCCCGGCGACCGCGTCTTCGACCGGATCGTCGCCCTGCTGCGCCCCTGGCTCGCCCTGGACGGGACGGGGAAGGCTCTCGTCACGACCGTGGACGGGGAGGTGGCGGGGCTGCTGGCCGGGCGGCCGGGCGGGTTGTGCCGCGGCCTGATCCTGGGGCTGGGCGCCCCGGCCCCCGCGTCCGGACTCGCCGCGGAATTCACCCGGGCCACCCAGGCGCTCCGGGCCGCCGTCGGCTTCGGACTCGTCGGGGTGTTCACCCGTGAGGAACTGGGGCTGCGGGCCACGGTCGTGGCGCTCCCGGCCGTAGGGGAGCAGCTGGTGGGGCTGCGCCTGGCGCCGCTGGCCGAACGGGGCGAGGACGGGGCCCAGTTGGAGGAGGCGGCAGCCGCCTATCTGCAGCAGGGGCTGCGCCTGGAAGCCGCCGCGCGGACCCTTTACGTCCACCCCAACACCCTGCGCAACCGTCTGCGGCGCTTCGAGGAGATCACCGGCACCAGCCTTCGTGACCCGGCCGATCTGGCGGAGGTCTGGTGGGCGCTGACACACCGCCGGATCCACGGGCCGGCGAGCTGAGGCGCCCGCCGGTCCCGGTGGCCGGCGGACAACGAGGCCGTCGGAGCCCGTGCCGACAGGCGGCTCAGGCCTTCACCGCCCGTAGCGCATACAGCAGCGGAATGATCGGCTCCGACGGCGGGAGACGCCACCAGCCGTTCTCGGACGGGACCATCGCCTCGAACCGTTTCCAGGGCAACAGCTCGGTTTCCCGGACCAGTTGGACGGTCAGCCCCGCGCCGATCACGGCGGAGATGACCTCCCCGAGGCCGTGCCGCCACTCGTAACTCGTCGTGGCGCCCCGCACCGGTGGACCGTCGGTGTACGTGGAGGGTGTATCGCTCCTGAGCGGACCGCGGCCGCCCAAGTAGTCGTGGTGCAGCTCCAGTTGCTGCCGGTCCGGGCTCGGCGTCGGCCCCAGGGAGTCGAGCAGGGGATGGAACTCGACGAGGTAGAACGTCCCGCCGGGCCGGAGCAGCGCGCTGACGATCCCGGCCCAGGCGGTCAGATCGGGCAGGTAGCACAGCGCGCCCTTGCCCGTGTAGATCACATCGAACCGGCGCTCACCCAGCGCCTCGACGGCCCGGTGCACATCGGACCGGATGAACTCCACACTCCGGCCGCCCTCCTCGGCGAGCCGCCGCGCCTCGGCGACCGCCGCCGCGGAGAAGTCGAGCCCCACCGTGCGCGCGCCCCGTTCGGCGAACGCGGCCGTCTCGGTGCCCAGATGGCACTGCAGATGCAGGACATCGCGCCCGGCCAGATCGCCCAGATCGGTCCACTCGAACGGCGCGAACCAGTCCTCGGCGGTCCGGGAACCGTCCAGGCCGTAGAACTGGCTGGCCACATGGACCGGGGTACGGGCGTCCCAGTTGGCCTGGTTGGCACGCACCATCTCCTCAGTGGTGGGCGAGGCCCCCGGTACGGTCGACAGATCACTCTGCTCTGTGGTCATCCCCCTCTTGTACCGGCCGGGCCGGGGATCCGGCCAGTACGGCGAGCGCGACGGCGGGCACCAACTAAGACTCCCGCACCGGCGTTGTCCACACCTCGCCGTCGAGAACATTGCGCATCCCCACCCACACCATGTTCATCAGCCGCAGGGTGATCCGCTCCGGGGGCTCGTCGGGGTGGAGGGCCATCCAGTCGGTGAGCGAGTCCGCCGCACCGACCAGCGTGTACGTCACGAAGTCGGCCTCGTCGTCGGGGCAGGGGGTTCCGGCGCGCTCCGCGTCCCCGGCCCGGACCAGCCCGGAGACCTCCGTCATCACCGCCCGCCGGGTCCGGGCCAGCTCCGCCGCGATCGCCGGGCTCAGCTCCGACGCCTGGCGGTGCAGCACCACCCAGCTGTCGCGGTGTTCGGTGACAAAGGTGAAGAACGCGAGCAGCCCTGCCCGCAGCCGTAGCTCGGGCGGGTGCACGGGGGCCGCGGCAGCCCGTAACGCGGCCACCAGACGCTCGGCCTCGCGCCGCAGACAGGCGAGGAACAGCCCCTCCTTGGAGTCGAGATAGAGATAGACCATCGGTTTGGAGATTCCGGCGAGTTCGGCGATCTCGTCGACCGAGGCGGCGTGATAGCCGCGCTTCGCGAAGACCCTGATCGCCGCGTCGATGATCTGCTGCTCCCGGACCGGGCGGGGGACGCGTCGCCTGCGTGTGTCAGTCATTCGGGCCAGCCTACCTCAACCTTACTGGCGAGTAATTTTACTGAAAAGTAAGGCAGTGGGGGGTGCGGGGTGAGCCCCGGCGGTGCTGTCGCCGGGTGTAAAGCGGGCCGATGGTGGTAGGCGTCCTCACACAACGCTCCATTCCGCAACGGCTGTTGCTCGGGTGTCTGCCGAGGCGGAACCGGATGCGGCCCCGGGCCCAGGTGTGCTCCTCGGCCGGGCCGGACCGCGCGGGGGGCGTGCCCGGCGTCGGGTGTCGCCGGGGGGAGAGGAACGGGCCGCCGCCTGTGAGTGGCGTGGTGGCGGCCCGTACCCCCGCTCCCGGGCCCTACAGCTCCTGGATGCGGATGTTGCGGTACGAGATCACATCCGTCTCGCTGTGAACCTGCAGGCCGACATAGCCGGAGGCGAAGCGGCGGCCGTCCGTGCCGGGGTCGTCCGCGCGGGGCGGGGAGAACTCCTGGCCGCCGGTGTTGTCGAACTCGTTGAGCAGGACGCCGTTGCGGTAGACGGAGTAGTGCTGGTCGATGACGCGGATCTCGTAGTCGTTCCAGGTGCCCTTGGGGGTGACGCCCGCGCCCCCGAGGCCCACCCGGTCGAAGCCGTAGACGGATCCGGTCTTGTACATGTCGCCGTCGGGGCGGTCGAGGATCTGGATCTCGTGCCCGTATTTGATGGCGACCCACTCGGGGCGGGACTCCTCGGGATGGTCGTGGACGTCGGGGAAACGGACGAAGACACCGCTGTTGGCGTTGCCGGTGCCGGGGGCGTCATCGCGGAACTGGAGCTTGAGGGAGAAGTTGTCGTAGGTGCGCCGGGGGTACCAGAGCATGCCCATCCCGGGGACGGCGGAGCTGCTGGTCATGATGCCGTCGGGGGTGCGGCTGAAGGCGCCGCCGCCGACCTGTTCCCACGCGGCGAAAGACTTCTGTGTCCCGTCGAAGAGGTCGCGGTAGCCGGTGTGCTGTCCCGGGGTGCCGATGCCGGACTGCCGGGCGGCCTTGTTGATGGTCCGGTACTCGCGGTCGTCGACGACGCCGTCCTTGCGGAGGCCGTCGGTGACGCCGCGGACGTGCTTGAGGAAGAGGGCCTGGGAGGACCAGTCCTTCTCGTCCTCGATCAGCTCGTTGATGGTGCAGCGGCTGCGCGTGATGCGGTTGGGGATGCCGGTGTTGACGGTGCCGACGATGACGGTCAGCCGTTCGTCCCATTCGGCGCAGTGGGGTGCGGGGACCCCGCCGCCCTCGGCGATAGCGAAGGAGACGGTACGCGCCTGCGAGGTGTTGCCGGCTTTGTCGGTGGCGCGATGGGCGACGGTGTGGCGGCCTACCCGGTCCACGATGACCGGTGCGGTGTAGGCGAGGTAGGGGCCGCCGTCCAGGGCGTACTCGGTCTTCTCGACGCCCGATCCGGCATCGGTGGCGGTGAGGGTCACCGTGGCCCGGTTGAGGTAGTCGCCGTCGGAGTTCTTCGCGCCGGTCAGCTCGGCGGTGGTCTCGGGGGGTGTGGTGTCGCCGGTGGGCGGGGCGACGACGGTGAAGTCCACGGTCTTCTCGGGGGCGGTGTTGCCCGCCTTGTCCGTTGCGCGGTAGCGGAGCTGGTGGGCGCCGGGGTCGTCGATCAGGACCGGGGCCGTGTACGGCTGGTAGGCGGCGGTGTCGAGGGCGTATTCGAGCGTGCTGACGCCGGAGCCGGTGTCGGAGGCGGCGAGGGTGGCGGTGGCGCTGCCGACATAGGCGCCGTCCGCGTTCTGTTCGCCGGTGAGCTTGGCGGAGGTGTCGGGGGGTGTGCTGTCGGAGCCGCCGCCGTCGGTGACGACGAGAACGCCCTGCATGCCCTCGTGTCCGGGAATGGTGCAGTGGTAGCGGTACTTGCCGGGGGTGAGGGTGACCTCGGCGGTGTGTTTGCCGCCCTGGGCGTCGCCGGGGTTGGCGAGGATGTTGAGCGTGACGTCCTGGTTGTACTCGGGGTCGGACGTGTCGAAGGTCAGGGTGTGCGGCATGCCCATGGTGTTGCCGGTGGCCGTGCTGTTCTCGAAGACGAGGGTCGCCTTGCCTGCCACCGCCGTGGCGGGGGCGGAGGCGTACCGGGTGATGTCGTCGCCCGCGGTCCAGGTGAGGGTCTGCTGCTCCGTCTGCCGCGGGGCGGGGCCGGTCCGCGGCCCGTACGCCGTCGCCGGGGCCAGGCCGAGCAGCAGGGCGAGGGCGGCCAGCAGTACGGTCCAGGTGCTGCGGTTCATCGTTCTGCGGTTCATCGTTCTGCGGGTCATCGGGCCGCCTTCCGGGCGAGCTGCTGCGGCCGGGGCGTCGGCTCGCCGCCCTGGTAAGTGATGCGCCACAGGGCGGACTTGGGGTCCGAGGTGAAGAAGCCGCGCCCGTAGTCCAGGACGTACAGCGCGCCGTCGGGTCCGAAGGTCCAGCCCATCAGGTTGCGGATACCGTCCGCGCCCACTGGGATGATCTTGTCCAGGCTCTCCGCATGGGCCGGCAGCCCTCCGCTGCTGGCGGTCTTCGGGTCCATCACGACCGCGTGCCGTGGCTGGTCACCGTCGTAGAAGTCGCCGACGAACCACTTGCCGTCCCAGTAGGCCGGCCATTTGTCCTTGCTCGCGCTGCCGGCGTCGAACCGGTAGACGGGGCCGTCCATCGCGGCCTGGCCGCCGCCCTTGAGCCAGGGCAGCAGCAGCCTCTGCTCGGAGAGCTGGTAGCTGGGGATGCCGTGGGCGTCCCGCGGATAGTCGGGGCCGCCGCCCTGCGGGGAGTACCAGATGTTGTTGGCCTCCGCGGGCGGGATGTTGACCAGGCCGTCGTTGTTCGGCGACTCGTTCTTCAGGTGGTCGCAGTCGTACCAGCCCAGCGGCTTCGTGGGATCGGGCAGATTGCGGTCCCGGTAGGGCTGTTTGTTGCCCATGCAGAACGGCCAGCCGCGGTTGGAGGCATGGGTGATCACGGCGAAGGTGTCGTACTTCGCCGGCCCCCAGGTGGTGCTCGGCGTACCGGCATCCGGGCCGACCCAGCCCGCGTACAGGGTGTCGGTCTTCTTGTCGACGGAGATCCGGGACGGGTTGCGCACGCCCATCACATAGATCTCGCCGCGGGTTTTGCCGCCGCCCTCGTCGGTCTCCTTGCCGGTGAAGAGATTGCCCTCGGGCAGGGTGTAGGTGCCGTCCTGCTCGGGGTGGATGCGCAGGATCTTGCCGTTGAGGTTGTGGGTGTTGCCGGCGGTGCGGCGGGCGTCGGCGAAGGAGACGCCCTTGTGGTTCGGCGCCGGGTTGTTACCCGAGTAACCCTCGCTGAACTGGGAGGAGTTGTTGTCCCCGGTGGCGATGTAGAGGTTGTTCCGCGAGTCCCAGGCCATACCGCCGCCCGCATGGCAGCAACTGTGGATCTGTACCGGCCAGGCGAGGAGGACCTTCTCGGAGGAGAGGTCCAGTTTGTTGGTCTTCTGGTTCAGGGTGAAGCGGGAGACCCGGCGCTCGGCCATCTGGGTGTCGCGGTTGATCCGGGAGTGCGGGGTGTAGTGGAGATAGATCCAGCCGTTGGAGAGGAAGTCGGGGTCGAGTTCGATGCCGAGCAACCCCTCCTCGTTCTTGACCAGTTCGTCGCCGCCGCCCTTGTTGCCGAAGACCGCCACCGAGCCCGCCAGGGTCACCTTCTTGGTCTGCGGGTCCCAGATGTGGACGGTGCCCTCGCCCTTGCCGACATCGGGATCGTTCCAGTCGGTGACCACCGGAGCGTTCGCGTCACCGCCGCCGCGGCCGATGTAGAACACCCGGCCGTCCTTGGCGGTCACCACACCGTGGGGTTCACCGATCTGGTCGGACCGGCCGGGCTGATTGGGTGAAGTGACCCGTTCGGCACGGTAGTTGGCGGTGATGGTGGCCTGGCAGTCGGCGCGTGCGAGCCGGGTGGTCCACAGCAGCGCGCCCCGCAGATGGGTGCGGAAGTCGGCTTCCTGGAAGCTGGCGGCGGTGCCGCCCATGCCGGTGTAGAAGGAGCGTCCGCCGTCGTAGTCGCGGCACCATGACACCGGGTGGTCCCAGCCGTTGGCCCCGGCGCCCGGCTGGTAGGTGTTCTCCCGTACGCGGGCGACGGTGTGCACCGCGCCACTGGGGTTGGTCGCCCAGTTGAGCCACCGGTCGGGGCGCTTCCACTGCACCGGCAGGTCCTTGGTGGCCGGGTTCGTGCGGTCGCCTACCTCGACGGTCGCCCGCTGGGTGGCGTCCGGCGAGGTGGCCGCGGGCCGGGCGCCGATCAGTCCGGTGAACCAGTCCGAGTACGGTTCCGCGCGCGCCGCGTCATGGATGCCGAGAAAGCCGCCACCGGCCTTCATATAGCTCTCCAGACCGGCTTCCTGCTCGGGATCGAGCACATCGCCGCCGCCGGAGAGGAAGACCACGGCGTTGAAGGTGCCGAGCCGGGGCTTGGTGAACACCGTGGCGTCATCGGTCGCCTGGATGGTGAAGTGCTCGCCTGCCGGGCCCTGTTGGCCGATCTTTTCGATGGCCGCGATTCCCGCGTCGACCGTTGGCGGCTCGGCGCCGGCCGACGCGTGGAAGACCAGTACGCGGACGGGGTCGCCGCCCGGCGGGGAGGGCAGATCGAGCCGGGGAACCGAGGGCTCGGGCGCCGTCCCGGCCTGTGCCGGAGCGCCGCCGAGCAGCGCCGCGGTGACGGCGGTGGCCGCCATCGCGGCGACCCAGCCGTAACGGGCGCCGGAGCTGCGGGACAGGGCCGCTCCGCGTCTCTCCCGCCGTGTCCGTGCCCGTCCCGGCAGCCGTTCCCGCCATCGCTGCCCCAACCCCCGTATGCCCCGGGGTTCTTGACGCGGCAACCGTCCCATTGGCCCACCCACCCTCTCCGGTCATCCGAACAGCCGTTGAAGCTAGACCTCTTTCGGTGGCTCGCCAATAGCTATGACCGCGGCGCAACAAACTTTGTCCTTGCCGTGGATAAACGAAGATCGTGCGGCTACCGTCCCAGACGGTTCGTTTCCCGCCACCCGATGGGAGCACGATGACCGAGGCAGCCGAGCACCCCGCCGTCCGCGCTCTGCCGAGACGCCTGTTCACCCGCCGCTTCCTGGCCGGCGGCGCCGCCGTCGCGGCGCTCGGCCCGGCCGCCGCAGCCGCCACCCCCGCCCCGGCAGCGGCCGCGGAGGGCCGACGGGCGGTGGCCGCGGGCGAGGCGAAGCATCTGAAGCTGTACGCCGAGAAGCTGGCCGACGGAAGGCGGGGGTACGGGCTGGAGAAGGGCAAGGCCTCCGTCCCTGGCCCGCTCATCGAACTCGTCGAGGGCGACACCCTGCACATCGAGTTCGAGAACACCATGGAGGTCGAGGCGAGCCTGCATGTCCACGGCCTCGACTACGACGTGGCCAGTGACGGCACCAAGATGAACCGCAGCTCCGTCGAGCCGGGCGGCACCCGCACCTACACCTGGCGCACCCATGCGCCGGGCAGGCGCAAGGACGGCAGCTGGCGCCCCGGGAGCGCCGGCTACTGGCACTACCACGACCATGCCGTCGGCACCGAGCACGGCACCGGCGGCATCCGGGCCGGTATGTACGGCCCGGTCGTCGTGCGCCGGGCCGGTGACACCCTGCCCGACCGGCAGTTCACCATCGTCTTCAACGACATGATGATCAACAATCTGCCGACCGGCCCCGACTTCCGGGCGACCGTCGGCGAGCGGATCGAGATCATCATGATCACGCACGGGGAGTACTACCACACCTTCCATGTGCACGGTCATCGCTGGGCGGACAACCGCACCGGCCTCCTGGAAGGCCCCGACGACCCCAGCCGCGTCATCGACACCAAGATCACCGGCCCGGCCGACTCCTTCGGTTTCCAGCTGGTCGCGGGGGAGGGGGTGGGGGCCGGAGCCTGGATGTATCACTGCCATGTCCAGAGCCACTCCGACATGGGGATGGCCGGACTTCTCCTGATCGCCAAACCCGACGGGACGATTCCCGGCCATGACGGTCATGGCGGACACCCGACCCACCGGCTGGCTGATTGAACACCCTTGATTCGTACGTCTGTTGGGGTGCGAGTGCGTGCTGACGGAGCAACACCCGGCACTTCTCCCCAAGGGACCCTGTCGCTCGTCTGCAACAACCGCCGTTCGATGGGTATGTTGGGGGCTTGCAGCGCGTGGTCACTCCTGTACGGAGCGGTCACCCCTGCCCCATGGCTGATGACTGTCGGAGCGACGGGAAAGTGTGGAATGAGCCAGGAATCACAACCGCAGTCCAGTGCCGTCGATGTCAGCATCCCGAGTGTGGCGCGGATGTACGACTACTACCTGGGCGGCAAGGACAACTACGCCGTTGACCGCGAGGCCTGCGAAGAGCTGAGCAAGGTCGTCCCGAGTACCCAGGTACTGGCGATCAACAACCGGCGCTTCCTGCAACGGGTGGTCCGCTGGCTGGCTCGCGAACACGGCATCCGCCAGTTCATCGACCACGGATCAGGCCTGCCGACCCAGGACAACGTCCACCAGGTCGCCCAGCAGGTCGACCCGGACTCGCGTGTGGTGTACGTCGACAACGACCCCATCGTGCTGGCGCACGGCCGCGCACTCCTGGAGGAGAACGCCAACACCGCCGTGATCCAGGCGGACATGCGGGACACCGACGGAATCTTCAGCAGCTCCGAGGTCGAGCGGCTGATCGACTTCGACCAGCCGGTCGCCGCGCTGTTCGTCTCGGTCCTCCACTGCATACCCGATGCCGACGACCCGGCGGGTCTCATCAAGCGGGTCGCCGACCGGCTGGTGCCCGGCAGCTTCCTGGTGGTCTGTCAGCTGATCAGTGAGGACGCCGCCACCCGCGACTTCGTCACCGAATTCATGCGGGTCAGCACCCACGGCCAGTGGGGCCGGGTGCGGCAGGCCCATGACCTGGCCGGCTTCCTGGAGGGACTGGAGATCCAGGAGCCGGGCCTGGTGGAGGTCTCCACCTGGAAGCCGGACGCGGACCTCGGTCCCCGGCAGCTCACCCAGGAGTGGATCGAATTCGGCGGTGTGGCCCGCAAGCTGTAGCGCGAAGGCACCACACACGGAGCGGGGCGGGGCGCCCGGTAGGCCGACCACGACCCACCCGTCGAGGTTCCCGGGGTCGTGATCGAGCTTTTACACGAACTGCCGGGTGGGCCGGG